>CAYNGZ010000078.1:0-18306 GCA_964396695.1 uncultured Pseudomonas sp. | reverse complement strand
CTGCGCAACAGCCTGAGCCCGAGCGGCAGCCTGGCGCGTTTCGCCAGTAACGAGTTCGCGGTGCTGCTGGACGACACCCACCTTGAAGCCGGCCAACAGATCGCCAGCCAGTTGCTGATGACGCTGGATAAACCGATGTTCGTCGACAACCAGTTGATCAGCGTCACCGGCTCCGTGGGCCTGGCCTGCGCGCCGCTGCATGGCCGTGACCCGCAGACGCTGATGCGCAACGCAGGGCTCGCGTTGCACAAGGCCAAGGCCAACGGCAAGCATCAGGTTCAAGTGTTTACCGAAGCGCTGAATGCCGAGGCCAGCTACAAGCTGTTCGTGGAAAACAACCTGCGCCGCGCCCTGACCCAGAACGAGCTGGACGTGTTCTACCAGCCCAAGCTGTGCCTGCGCTCCGGGCGCTTGCTGGGCATGGAAGCGTTGCTGCGCTGGAACCATCCGGAAAAGGGCATGATCCGCCCGGACCAGTTCATCAGCGTCGCCGAAGAAACCGGCCTGATCATTCCCATTGGCAAATGGATCGCCCGTCAGGCGTGTCGCATGAGCAAGGAGCTGACCGCCGCCGGGCTGGGCAACTTGCAGGTGGCGATCAACCTGTCGCCCAAGCAGTTCTCCGACCCGGACCTGGTGTCATCGATTGCCAACATCCTCAAGGAAGAACAACTGCCCGCGCACTTGCTGGAACTGGAACTGACCGAAGGCCTGCTGCTGGAAGCCACCGAAGACACCCACCTGCAGCTCGATCAGCTCAAGCGCCTGGGCCTGACCCTGGCCATGGACGACTTCGGCACCGGTTACTCGTCGCTCAGTTACCTGAAGAAATTCCCGATCGACATCATCAAGATCGATCGCAGCTTCATCCATGAAATCCCGGACAACCAGGACGACATGGAAATCACCTCGGCCGTGATCGCCATGGCCCACAACCTCAAGCTCAAAGTGGTCGCCGAAGGTGTCGAAACGGCCGAACAGCTGGCGTTCCTGCGCCGCCACCGGTGCGACGTCGGGCAAGGCTACCTGTTTGACCGGCCAATCCCCGGCGCCGAGCTGATCGAGAAGCTCAAACGCTACCCGCGTGGCCCAATCGCCTGACAGCGCCGTCACACTCGGGCACACTGATGGTCTTATTGCGTCTATCGCTCATCCCAACCTGACTGAGAGGACTGATCATGGTTCTGCGCTCGGAAATTCTGGTGAACAAAAACGTGCTCCCGACTAAAGAACAAGCTCTGCCTGGCCGCGAAACCCCGATGACCGTGCCGGAGAAACACTTCGTCAACAAGGACCAGTACATGCTCGGTCCATTCCTGGGCAATGTGGAATTTGCGATCTTCGGCCTGGGCTGCTTCTGGGGCGCGGAACGACGCTTCTGGCAGCGCGAAGGCGTGGTGAGTACGGCGGTGGGTTACGCCGGCGGCTTCACGCCAAACCCGACCTATGAAGAAGTCTGCTCGGGCCTGACCGGCCACACTGAAGTGGTATTGGTGGTGTATGACCAGGACAAGATCAGCTACAAGGAACTGCTGGCCATGTTCTGGGAACTGCACAACCCGACGCAAGGCATGCGCCAGGGCAACGACATTGGCACCCAATACCGTTCGGTAATCTATGCCGTCAAACCTGAGCAGCTGGAAGAGGCAAAAGCCAGCAAGGCGGTGTTCCAGGCTGAACTGACCAAGGCGGGCCTGGGCACGATCACCACTGAAATCGAAGAAGCCCCGACGTTTTACTACGCAGAGGCCTATCACCAGCAATACCTGGCGAAGAACCCTGAGGGGTATTGCGGGATTGGCGGTACGGGCGTGACGTGCCCGATCTGATCGCCTCTTGAAGCAAAAGATCGCAGCCTGCGGCAGCTCCTACGGATGTATCGAAATCCCCGTAGGAGGGGCCGCCCCCTCTTCGAGGCCGCGCTGTCGCGCAAGGAACATGGGCCAGGGCTGGCAAGCCAGCCCTTAAAAATAATATATAAATCAATAAGTTATTTTTTGTTCCATAAGAGCTGGCGGAGCCTGCGATCTTTTGATCTTGTAGCGTGTAACTGTTACTCGGCGATCAACCAATCCATCTGCCAGCCGCCCTGGGTCTGGCCGAGTTTTTTCGACAGCCACGGCAGCAATTCACGCAATTCTTCTTCCAGCCCCCACGGCGGATTGGCAATCGCCAGCCCGGAACCGTTCAGGCTGTTCGGCGTATCCAGCGGATGCACCAGCAACTCCACGCGCAACAACTTCGGCGCGCCGGTGCCGGCCAGGTCCTGGTAGAAACGGCGCAACATGCGCTGATCCTTCACCGGGTACCAGATCGCCGCCACGGTTTGACGCATCCGGCCAATCGCCTCTTTCAACGACGCGGCACAGCGCTGCATCTCATCGAGCTTTTCGAACGGCGGATCAATCAGCATCAACCCGCGCTTCTCCGGCACTGGCAATAACGCCCGCGACACGTGCCAACCTTCGCCCAGGTGCACTTTCACCCGGCGATCGCCCTTCATGTTGTCCTTGAGCAGCAACCCGTCTTCGGGGTGTTTCTCGTTAAGCAACACTCGGTCCTGCGGTCGGGTCAAACGCCGCGCCAGCTCCGGCGAGCCCGGGTAGTAGCGCAACTGGCCATCCGGGTTCATCTCATGCAGGACGCGCATGTAATCGGCGGTCAGCGGCGGCAGATCCTGCTCGCCCCACAAGCGTGCAATGCCTTCCAGGTACTCACCGGTACGGCTCGCCTGATCGCCCTGCAAGTCATAAAGACCAATGCCGGCGTGGGTGTCGAGATAGGCAAACGGCTGCTCCTTGCGCGACATCAAGGCGATGAGACGGGTCAAGGTCAGGTGTTTGAACACATCGGCGTGATTGCCGGCGTGGAAGGCGTGACGATAATTCATGGCTGCTCCTGCGAAGGAGGCGAAGTTTACCTTGTACCGCGTCCAGCGTCAGGGGTTCGCAGCCGAGCGGGCGGATAGTGATGCTGCAATGTGCTGACTGGGTCAGAAGGCGTTGGCAAGTGGCAAGCGCAAAGGGATACGTCTTCAATAAGTCCCACCCCTCACCCTAGCCCTCTCCCCAGAGGGGCGAGGGGATCGACGGTGGCGATTTGGAGATGTGCTGCGACCTGAGCGATTGAGTTGAACTCAGGCTTGGCCAAACTAAGTTCACCTCGCAGGCGCAGGTCGCAGTTATTCAAGCAAACAACTCGGTCAGTCCCCTCGCCCCTTGGGGAGAGGGCCAGGGTGAGGGGTGGATCCTGAGGCTTACACCTATGCCGAAGGTCTCGCCTGCAACCGCCGTCCGATCACATCCAGCAGATCGCAACCATCACGCAACGGAATGGCGCACAGCAAGGCGAAATCGTTGAGAATCACCGAGTCGCTGCCTATCTCCCCACGCATCGCCAGGTTCTCAAGCACCTGAGTCACAGCGCGAATGCGATAACCGGCAGCGTCATGCAGGATATCCAGCGGCGCGTGGGTGTCGACGAACAAGGTGGGCATGTCGGAGCAGTTGCTGGTGAGGGCCATGTAGCGGTTGGATGGGTGAGAAGTCGGCGGAACGTAGGGTGGATCGGGGTGAAGTGATGGCATTTGAGATCTCCAATGTAAATGAGAGCTACCATCAGCCTTCCTACAGGCTTAGGTGGCAGCTATACGCGGGGTAGGAATACCGAGCATCGGAGAACTCGACCACGCCGAAGCGTGCCCGCGCACAGCCGCCGCAACAAATCTTACGGACGTACATTGACGGCCGCAAATCAGGTTTCGACGCTAACGCGTTTCCGATGGTATTGAAGGGTTCCTACACCCCACCACTGAATTGTCAGTGACCACCAAAGGCTATCGGTTGAACTCATTTCGCACCAGTTCACGGAAACCGTTAGGTTTTGAAGGAAACTTCCGACGACTTTGCCCAGAAATTTCGCCTCCGTTTCGGGGTCGCTTTTTTACCAAGTGGACTGATCTTCAAGGCTGGCCTTATGGAGATCGTCTTTCCACGCTTCGCTTGCCAACCGATATATGTCCTCAAAAAAGCCACGAGGGTCTATTTCTGTTTCATCCCAAGCAATTGAGTCATTTTCATCGTAGTCAGCTTCAAACTCAGTAGAAAAATCAAAATCTGGCAACGATAAAAAACCCTCCAAGATTTTGAACAGTAAAAATTTATGCCTATATGTCAAATCATCAAACCTAGTTAACACGAAATCCTTTATAACTTTTTCCCTATCACCCGGATCATTGGGATTATAAACCCACAACGCCGCACCAATAGTTTCTTCACGATCATATATAGAAATCCCACCCAACCAATATGAAAGTGTGGGGGCAAATGGTAGATCATACTTAGGCCACTTTAGCATTGTATCCCTCCTAGTCTGGAAAGGCGGTATAAGGGCGCCCTTCGACATCTTTATCAAATCTAACTTCCGAATAATCCAGATTATCTATGTACTTCGGATTTTTTTTATCTTTTCTGTTGGGCTTGTACCCCCGGCCTCCACCAGGCATTTCCTTTCTTACAACCGGGTCCCCTCGCTTGGTAAAACCCGTAGGAGCAGGAGGGTTTCGATTCATCCTAGAAAGAGCATCATTTATCGCATGAAGCTGTAGTAACCAGCTCTTGAACTGAGAGCTTGAGTTGACGTTTTCCTTTACCCCCTTCTTTGTTGGATGACTACCATCAATAGATCTCTGCTTGAGTGCCTTATCAGGTATCTCAGGATTGTGTTTTGCAACAGTGTGCATGTCGTATTTGTCCTCAAACTCTAGGACTCGCCGTTTGGCATTCGCCTCCGCCAACTCATCAATCCTCGCCCGCCGCTGCTCACCCGTCAGCTTCGGCAGCGGCGGCTCACCCTCATCAACCGCCGCGCCACCCACATCATCCGGCGCCTTACATCCTGGTTTGTTCGGCGGCGGACAATTTCCGTTCAACCCCAACGGATCAATCCAGCCCGTCGGATTCGGGGTGTACTGGTAGCCGTTCAGCCCGCCCGCCAATTTGATCGGGTCGGGCGTCAGGTAGCGGCCAATGTCCGGATTGTAGTAGCGATGGCGGTTGTAGTGCAGGCCGCTTTCGGCGTCGAAGTACTGCCCCTGAAAACGCAGCGGCTGCTCGAGCTGTTCTTCGCCGAAGTGCTTCAGGCTGGCGAGTTTTCCGTAAGCCTTGTAGGTCGCCGACCAGACGATTTCGCCGCTGTAGTCGGTGAGTTCCTGCGGGGTGCCGAGGTGGTCGAGTTGGTAGTAGAACGGGCAGGCCTTGCGCGGACCTTTGCCGTCGAGCAGGGCCAGGGGGCGGAAGCTGCCGGGTTCGTAGAGGTAGCTGCGGTAGTGTTCTTTGCTGCTTTCGGCGACGAGGTTGTCGCCTTGCCAGAAGAACTCGGTGGTTTTACCGGCAACGGTTTTCGCGGTGCGGCGGCCGAAGGCGTCATAGCGGTAGCTGGCGGTTTTGCCATCCGGCAGCGTGACGCCGATCAACCGGTGCTGGCAGTCGTAGCGGTATTCGGTGACGAGTTTCTGCCCGGTGCCGCGGCGCTCAAAAATCAGGTTGCCGAAGGCGTCGTAGTCGTAATGGCAGTCGCCTTGCAGCAGCAGGCGGTTGCCTTTGATCGTCGCCTGGCCCGGGCGATCGTGCATTTGCAGGTTGCCGGCCGGGTCGTGACCAAAGCTTTGCGCCGGTTCGCCACGGGCGTGGCGGACACGGGTCAGGCGGTTGAGCGCGTCGTAGTAATAGCTGCGCTGGCCGTGGCGGCTGTCCGCGATGGCGGCCAGGTTGCCGTTGACCGCATAGCTGTAGTGGCGCATGTACAGCGGTCGGTCTGACTGGTTGACCGCATGGGCGTGCAATCGGCCCTGTTCGTCATAGTGATATTGGCTAAGCAGTTGGCCCTGCTGGCGTTGCTGCTCGCGCCCCGCGTCAAAGACGTGCGTGGTCAGCCGCGTGCCGTTGAGATCGATGGCCGTCAGCGCCCCGCCCTTGGCGTGGTGGTAATCGAGCGTGCTGTTGTCCGGCAGGCGCAGGCGATTGAGTTGGCCGCAGGCGTCGTAGCCATAGCGCAAGGTGCCCCAGCCTTGATGCTCGGTGATCAGCCGGTCTTGCTGGTCGTACTCAAACTCCAACGGGTGGTCGTGACCGTCATCGACGCTGACCAGTCGGCCAATGCTGTCGTAGCGGTACTCGACGTTGACGCCATCGGGCAAGGTCTTGACCAGCAGTCGTCCGGCAGCGTCCCGCTGGTAGGTGGTAACCAGCTCAGAGCCGTCATCACCGAACTCGGTTTTCTTCAGCAGATGGCCGTTGAGGTCGTAGGCATAAGCGGTGCGGCGCCCGTCGAAACCGGTTTCCTGTCGGATCAGGCCATTGGGCGTGTAGTCCAGTTGGTACTTTTCGCCGGATTCGCTCTCGATTTCTGTCAGCAACAGCTGCGCGTTGTCGTAGCGATAACGCAGTTGCGTGCCGTCGGCATTGATTCGACGGCTGACCAGGTGCAGGTCGTCGGCGTATTCGTAGCGCGTGACGCGATCCAGCTCATCGCGTTCGGCCGTGATTTTCCCGTAGGCGTTGTAGCTGAAGGCGCGGCTGGCGCCGGTGGGAAGCGTTGTCTGAATCAGTCGCCCGACGGCATCCCATTGGTAGCGGGTGACGGCACCGTGTTCGTCCTGCCGGGTAATCTGCCGCCCCAAAGCATCGTAGGAAAAACGACGCTGACCACCGTCCGGCAACGTTTCTTCGAGCAGTTGCCCCAAGCCGTTCCAGACGAACACATGCCGACTGGTGTCTGGATAACGGATCGACAGCAGCCGCCCCCGAGCGTCGTAGTGGTAATGCGTGACATGCCCGTCGGGATCGATCTGTTCGGTGACATCGCCCTGAGCATTGCGCTGATATTTCCACACGGCTTTGCCGCGATACCGCGCATGCAGGAAACCGTCGCGGTATTCGTAGGCCGTCGGTTCGTCTTCCGGTGGAATCAGCGCGACAAGCCGCCCAACCTCGTCGTAACGGTATTCGGTGACGGCCCCCAGCGGGTCCTGCTCGGCAATCAGCCGCCCCTTGTCATCGTAGGTCTTGAGATGTTCGCCACCCTCCAGGTCGACCTTGCGCACCAGTCGCGCCCGATCGTCATGGACGTAAACCTCTTCGCTGCCATCGATATTCAGGACAGTGACACCGCCCTGGTCATCCCAGACGTACTGCGCATCCATCTGCGAAAACGACGCCCAGTGCCGAATGCATCTGGCAGCCTTGCCGGACCTTTCCCACTCCCAGAAAAAGCTCGCACCACCCGCCAATTGCCGCTGCAAAATGACGTGCTGAGCGTCATAGTCGTAGCGCTCGCTTTCACCCGCGGCGTTGGTCGCCTCGATCAGTTGTTTGCGTTCGTCGTAGCGATAACTCACCAGCGTCTGTTCGGTGCGCCACGCCTCGTCGAGGCTCTGGGCCGGAACAAAGCACTGGTAGTCGACAGCGATCAAATGACTGCGGTCATATCGCAACAGCAAGGCGCGCCCTGCGCCGTTATCAAGGCGTTTGATGCGGTCCTGACGGTCGCGGGTAATGCGCAGGCGGTTGTCGTAAGCGTCGCTGATGGTCGTCAGCCGGCCGTTATGAAAGTGATAAAAACGCGCGTCGTCGCCGGCTTGGGCGAGGATCAGTTCCTCGGGCTCATCACCCAGATAAATCGCCGCCCGCGACAGGCTGTTATGGATCGCCGGGCGCTCGACGTTCGGTAACGGGAATGCCGTACGACGGTTTTCGTGGTCGATCCAGACGACGTTATCGCCGTCGATTTCCAGGCGATGCGCCAGCGAATGACTCCAGCCAAAGCCCAGTCCGCTATCGATCTCGGCGGCGCTGGTGCGATAGAGCCGGGTGAAGTCGAACGGCAGAATCCCGTCCAGCGAACCATCGACCAGGGTCAGCAGTTCTTCGCCAGTAACCATCGACACCGGGCATTTGTTGGTAGCGGTTTTATCTGCCGAATCGGCGCTGTCGCCGTTGGGGTTTTTCGCCTGCGCCGGGACGTCGACGTGAGGCTCGTGTTTATTCAGCGTGGAGTTCTTGCGGCCATTCCAGCGCAGTTGCATCCGACCGTTTTTCAGACCCGTCGCGACGCCTCGTGCGGCGACTTTTTTGTAGCGGTCGACGTAGTCCATGAAGCTGTCGATGATCTTGAAAATCGCAGCGACGAAACGCAGGGCCGCGTCGACGATGTATTGGCCGTAGCGCATCAGCCGCACCGACAGATAGGCGATGCCCACCCCGAAAAAGCTCAGCACGATGCCAATCAACAGATCGATCACCAGCTCGACCACTGTCTTCGAAACTGCCTCTGCCGTGGTTCCGGCCACCTGACTCGGCGGTAACGCTTCCAGCCACAGACTCGCAGTGCGCAACAACAAACACAGCGCCGCTTCGTCACTGGCCAGCAGCAGGGCTTTTTCCATCAGTTCCGGCGACTTTTGCGCCAGATCGGCCAAGGCCGCACCGCTGCCACCGAGCCTTTCGGCAAACTTCGCCGGGTCCTTGAGGATGTCGCCAATCAGGCCAATGCTGTCCCAAACACCCTCAATAGCCGCCCAACTGCCGGCGAGCAAACCATTGCCCGCCGCCAGCAGCGACGATGAAGCAGACTGCTGCGACCACTGCGGCTTGAACCCTTCCCACTCGCTGCGCAGCCAGCTTTCCAGCTCCTTGGTCAGCCCTCCGTAAGCGTCAAAAAGCTCATCGACTTGTTCCGGCGTCACTTCGCTCTGGACATGAACGCGATAGAACTTCCCGGCGACTCCCTTAAACGTCCCTTTGCCGTTTTCATCCAGCCGGATCGGCGTCTTTTCACCGCCCTCCACGGCAATCACATCGACCTGGATATTCCCCAAGGGAACGTCGTAGACCGATTCGAACTTGCTCTCGATTTGCAGCAGGCCGCCGGTCGGGCACTGCGCCACACTGGAGATGAAATCGTCATCGCCGCTGCTCACCGCGGTGGTCGTGCTGCCGAACTTGATCAGCCGTTCCATGCCCATCAGCGACGGCATGTCAGTAGCGTGGCTAACCTTGTCGGCGACCTTGATGAACCAGTGGTTGAGTTGTTCGCGGTAGAGGCTGAGGGTGTCTTTGAAGCTGTCGAGCTCCTGCTCGATACGGACGACCTGCTCCATCAGCTCAGCTCCGCCATCAGGAATTCCACCAAGTCCGTTTTCGGTGCTTGAGGCAGGTCCGGCGCTTGAAGAAAGATCGCGACTTTGTGCCGCAAAACGCTTTCGGAAAATGCCTCATACAAATCCGGGCGATCCTCGCTCAGCCACTTCAGCAGGTTGTTGATTCGAGTGGCGGCAGACTGGGCCGCGAGTTGCTCCAATAGCGCGCCGGGAATCTCCCACCATGGAAAAACCCTGGAGATTTTCAGTGCGTGGCCACCGATTTCCAGGGCCTGACCATTGATCAGGCAGCGCCCGATCGGCGGCATCAGTTGAGCGACATCAACCTGTGCAGACTGAAGAATCGGCAGCAGATATCGACCGTCCCAGAAACGAAAAAACACCGCGTTACCGTTAGGCAGAAGGACTTGCGTGAGACTACGCAGATGGTCGACCAGCACCGTTTGAGGAGCAGAAGAAACCGCTAGCCAACCCCAGTCGCGAGACTCAGTGGTGGCGACCCAGTCCAGAAACTCACTGCCAGCAGCGACGATTCCGACATAGGGCATCACCGGCCCCCACTCGGCGTAAACGGTGTCAGCCCAGATGGGGCTCGGCGCTTGCGCAGTGATCGAGCGTTGCCAGGCTTTAAGGGGTTCAGCAGAGCTGGCATTACCGAACACCACGAACAACTGCTCGGAAGGCTTCAGCGGATGGCGCTCCAGCCAGGCGCGAGGTGACAGGGCATCAGGCTGCACAGACACCCTCCTTGCAGCGCTCGCATTCTTCGCAGAACGGCGCGTCGCTTTTCAGGCTCAGAATCTGGGCGGCACTCAGCAGCGCTGCCGTGGCGGCTACGCGTTTCAACGGCGCCTCGGGCAAGGCCGGCGCAGCCGTCATGGCCGGCATCGGCGCGCCGCCCAACTCAATCGGCACGCTGCTGAAGATCCCGGCTGCGCTGAGGCTGATCCACTGCCCACCGGCTTGAATGGTCGCGCTGGCACCACCGTCGATGACCACTTGCTGGCCGGCGCTGACATGGAATTGCTGACTGGCATTGAGCGCCTGACTGGTCACCCGAATGTGCCGGTCGCCAACCACCACCAGGTGATCGTCCTGCTTCACTTCGGTTTGGCGCTGACCGTGGGTGATGCGCTGTTCGTCAGCCTTCAGCTCATGGCGATCGAGACCCGCGACCACCACACTTCGCTGGTTGCCCACTTGCGTGTGCAGGTCGTTCAATACGTGCCGGGTCCAGTCGCGCTGGGCCCGCAGATAGATCTCCTCGGCGCCCTTGCGGTCTTCAACGCGCAGCTCGTTGTAACCGCCGCCACCGGGGCTGCTCTGACTGCGAAAAATGCTGCGGGTCTTGTCCGCCGGCAGATCGAGCGGCACCGGGTTGGCCCCATTCGGCAGGCAGGCCATCACCATGGGTTTGTCCGGGTCGGCATCGACAAACCCCACCAGCACTTCCATCCCCACCCGGGGAATCAGCGCACTGCCATAACCATCATGAGCCCAGCCACTGGCAACTCGCAGCCAACAGCTGGAATGCTCGTTCAGTTGCCCCTCGCGGTCCCAGGCGAACTGCACCTTGACCCTTCCGAACTCGTCGCAATGGATTTCGCTGTCGGTTGGCCCCGTAACGACTGCGTTTTAATAACCCGGTACTCGCTGCTTGTTGTCGGCCAATGGCGGGCGAAACGGTACGTCCCACGGCGTCGCCAGAAAGGTATTGCGATACCCCTCAAAATCACCGCTGTCAGCAGACTCTTCCAGCACTTGCGGCTGCCGGCCGTGGTGCTCGATTTCTGTCAGTAGCCACAGGTCATTCCACTCCTTGCGTGGGTGCTCGGCGACCTTCAGAAAGTGGCCAGTGACCAACGCCGCCTGGTCGCTACGACCTTCGGCCTGACGGAAATCCGCGCCATGACGCTCCAGCGCCCGCTGCGCCAGGTGCTTGCCGTGGCCCCGATCAGTGAACTGACCGGGGTAGTGGTAATCCTCCAGCACCGGGCGCTGTTTGCTGTCGACAGTGCTTTGCAGCAACAGACCGGGCTTGTGGAAATCGTAGTCGCGACGAGTCACGGCAGTGGTGCGGGTTTCCAGACGTACATTGAAGCGCTTGATCGCAGGCTGGTCGGTGGCCATTCCGCTGCCTGGCAAGTAAAGCGTCGACTCCACCCGTTTACGAAAAACCGTCTGGTCATCACCGAACACCAACAGATGGCCGTTCGGACTGTGCTGGAAGTGGTAGTGAATACCGATCTCGGCACACAACCGCTGGATAAACGCCAGATCGCTCTCGGCGTATTGCACACAGTACTCGCGCTCGGGGTATTGGCTGCCAAGCTGGAACTCGAACGCATCACGCAGAATGCCGTGATCCTTAAGCACCAGAGCGACGATGTCGGGAACACTTTTATGCTGGAAGATTCGCTGGTTGATACGTTGATCGAGATCGGCCAGCCGCGGCACCAGACTGATCTGGTAGCGGGTCAGACGCTTACCTGAATCGCCTTGGGCGACGCGATTCACCTGACCATGAATGCCGGACCCTTGCGCATCAAAACCGAGAAAAGCCTGACGATGCAGCAGGCTTTCGAGGTCGAGGTCCGGATCCTCACTGACCAGTTCCAGGTCAAAACGATAGGGTTGGCTAATGGCTTCCTTGCCCATGAACTCAAGCACTTTGAGCTCATTCTGGACACCGTCGAGGGTCAACGTGAAACGCGGTTGATGGACAGACGTGAGCATCCGATGCCTCTGAAGCAGAATGAAGGCGGGCGATTCTGCATGAGCGACAAGGGGTGTTGATCGAAGGTCAGAAAAATCAGATTTGCCCTGATTTTTTAGAGATTCTTCCTTCAGATATCGGGATTAACCACTACAGACATTCCTGTCGGACGGACTGTACTGAATGCTCTGACGCCATCGCGGCATCGGTTTCTACACATTTATGATGACCGCCAAATCTCTCGTAGGAGCTGCCGAAGGCTGCGATCTTTGACGTCAGCAAGGAGGACGCCAAAGATCGCAGCCTGCGGCAGCTCCTACAGCGAAGAGGCCCTCAAACCTAAAACACCACGCAAAAAAACGGCCCGCATCCATAAGGCTGCGGGCCGTTTTTTATTCAGCGAAGGATCAGCGCTTCACATCACCTGTTCAGGTGGAAATCTTTTTCCGCCGCGGCGAAACGCTGCAGCATACCGGTCGATGGCTCACCCATTTTGCTGACCAGCACAATGGCGAGGCTGGCGAAGATGAAGCCCGGGATGATTTCGTACAGACCCAACAGGCCGAAGTGTTTCCAGACGATCACGGTGAGTGCGCCGACCACGATGCCAGCCAGCGCGCCGTTACGGGTCATGCCCTTCCACAATACCGAGATCAGTACCACCGGACCGAAGGCGGCACCGAAACCGGCCCAGGCGTAGCTGACCAGACCCAGTACGCGGTTTTCCGGATTGGCGGCCATGGCAATGGCAACCAGTGCAACGGCCAGTACCATGGCGCGACCGACCCAGACCAGTTCAACCTGGGAAGCGCTTTTACGCAGGAAGGATTTGTAGAAGTCTTCGGTCAGGGCGCTCGAGCACACCAGCAACTGGCAGCTCAGGGTGCTCATCACGGCCGCCAGAATGGCCGACAGCAACACACCGGCGATCCACGGGTTGAAGAGGATTTTCGCCAGCTCGATGAACACCCGCTCGTGGTTTTCACTGACCGGCATCGCCACGGCCGGGTTGGCCGAAAAGTAAGCGATACCAAAGAAGCCCACCGCCACGGTACCGCCCAGGCACAGGATCATCCAGGTCATGGAGATGCGACGGGCGTTGGCAATCGACTTGACTGAATCCGCCGCCATGAAGCGCGCCAGAATGTGCGGCTGGCCGAAGTAGCCCAGGCCCCAGCCCATCAAGGAAATGATGCCGACGAAGCTGGTGTTTTTCAGCATGTCGAAGTTGCTCGGGTCTTGCGCTTCGATGGCCAGGAACGTGGTGTCGACGCCGCCGGTGGCCAGCAGCACGATGATCGGCGTCAGCAACAGTGCGAAGATCATCAGCGTGGCTTGTACGGTATCAGTCCAGCTCACCGCCAGGAAACCACCGACGAAGGTGTAGGCGATGGTCGCTGCAGCACCGGCCCACAGCGCCGTCTCGTAGGACATGCCGAAGGTGCTTTCGAACAGACGGGCACCGGCCACGATGCCGGAGGCGCAATAGATGGTGAAGAACACCAGGATCACGACGGCAGAGATGATCCGCAGCAAGCCGCTCTTGTCTTCAAAACGGCTGGAGAAGTAATCCGGCAGCGTCAGCGCATCGCCGTTGTGTTCGGTCTGTACGCGCCAGACGACCGGCCACGAACAGCCAGTTCAGGTATGCACCAACGATCAGGCCGATGGCGATCCAGCTTTCCGACAGACCCGACATGTAGATGGCGCCCGGCAGGCCCATCAGCAACCAGCCGCTCATGTCGGAGGCGCCAGCGGAAAGTGCGGTCACGACGCTGCCCAGGCTGCGGCCACCCAGAATGTAGTCAGAAAGGTTGTTGGTGGAGCGATAGGCCATGAAGCCGATCAGCACCATGGCGGCGATGTAGATCACAAACGTGATCAAGGTTGGATTGCTTGCACTCATTCAATTACGCCCTGGCTTTGTTTTTATGTAGCAGCGGTCTGTCAAATCGCCGCCAAACGCTTGCGTTTGAGAGACGATCGGGTAATCCGCGCATTTATGACTGATGTTTCCCCAGGAAAGCCATCAGCCGATGAACCGCATCAAAGACGGTTGCACCTTGGTGCGCGAATGCTATTCAACAAAGCAAATAAGGTGCAACCAGTTTTTGGGAATAAGTTGCGCCTGATACGAATTTCCTTTTAAACCTCGGTTTTTGCTCCTTTTCGAAGCAAGAAGCTTTGGCGACTACGGCAAAAAGCACCAAGCAGGAGCGGGCCTCGCGTACCTGAATTTATTTCCTGACAAGCTGCCGATTTTTCCGACAAAAAAAAGGGTTGCACCCGGTTGCACCTCTTTCAGCGCGCAGCTAATCTTGCCGCCAGCTGATGCCACGCAGTCGTGGCAAACATGAGGATAAAAATATGGCTACCACCACCCTTGGGGTCAAACTCGATGACCCGACCCGCGAGCGCCTCAAGGCTGCCGCGACCTCGATTGATCGCACGCCGCACTGGCTGATCAAGCAGGCGATTTTCAATTACCTGGAAAAACTCGAGGGTGGTGCAACCCTGACCGAACTGAGCGGTTTGACCCGCTCGGATACCGATGACGGCGCCGACGTTCCTGTCGATCACGCCCATCAGTGCTTCCTCGAGTTCGCTGAAAGCATCCTGCCGCAGTCGGTGCTGCGCGCCTCGATCACGGCCGCTTACCGTCGTCCAGAGCCGGAAGTGGTACCGATGCTGCTGGAGCAGGCTCGCCTGCCCGCCCCAATGTGCGACGCCACCAACAAACTCGCCGCCTCGATTGCCGAGAAACTGCGTAATCAGAAGAGCGCCGGCGGCCGCGCAGGCATTGTTCAGGGCCTGTTGCAGGAATTCTCCCTGTCGTCCCAGGAAGGCGTGGCACTGATGTGCCTGGCCGAAGCGCTGCTGCGCATCCCGGACAAAGGCACCCGCGATGCCCTGATCCGCGACAAGATCAGCACCGGTAACTGGCAGCCGCACCTGGGCAACAGCCCGTCGCTGTTCGTCAACGCTGCCACCTGGGGCCTGTTGCTGACCGGCAAGCTAGTCGCCACCCACAATGAAGCTGGCCTGACTTCTTCCCTGAGCCGCATCATCGGCAAAAGTGGTGAGCCGATGATCCGCAAGGGCGTCGACATGGCCATGCGCCTGATGGGCGAGCAGTTCGTCACCGGCGAAACCATCGCTGAAGCCCTAGCCAACGCCAGCAAGTTCGAAGCAAAAGGCTTCCGCTATTCCTACGACATGCTCGGCGAAGCCGCACTGACCGAACATGACGCCCAGAAATACCTCGCCTCCTACGAGCAGGCTATCCACTCGATCGGCAAGGCTTCCCACGGTCGTGGCATTTATGAAGGCCCGGGCATCTCGATCAAGCTCTCGGCCCTGCACCCGCGTTACAGCCGTGCCCAGTACGAGCGCGTGATGGACGAGTTGTACCCGCGCCTGCTGTCGCTGACCCTGCTGGCCAAGCAATACGATATCGGCCTGAACATCGACGCCGAGGAAGCCGACCGCCTCGAACTGTCGCTGGATCTGCTCGAACGCCTGTGCTTCGAGCCGCAACTGACCGGCTGGAACGGTATCGGTTTCGTGATTCAGGCCTACCAGAAGCGTTGTCCGTACGTGATCGACTACGTGATCGACCTGGCTCGTCGCAGCCGTCATCGCCTGATGATCCGCCTGGTGAAGGGCGCCTACTGGGACAGCGAAATCAAGCGCGCCCAGGTCGAAGGCCTGGAAGGCTACCCGGTCTACACCCGCAAGGTGTACACCGACGTTTCCTACATCGCCTGCGCGCGCAAACTGCTGTCGGTGCCGGAAGTCATCTACCCGCAGTTCGCCACGCATAACGCCCACACCCTGTCGGCGATCTATCACATTGCCGGTCAGAACTATTACCCCGGCCAGTACGAGTTCCAATGCCTGCACGGCATGGGCGAACCGCTGTACGAGCAGGTTGTAGGCAAGGTTTCCGAAGGCAAGCTGAACCGTCCGTGCCGCGTGTACGCACCGGTCGGCACTCACGAAACATTGCTGGCGTACCTGGTACGTCGTCTGCTGGAAAACGGCGCGAACACCTCGTTCGTCAACCGTATCGCCGACCAATCCATTTCGATTCAGGAACTGGTGGCCGATCCGGTCGCCAGCATCGAGCAGATGGCGACGCTGGAAGGCGGTTTCGGTCTGCCGCACCCGCGTATCCCACTGCCACGTGACCTCTATGGCAGCGAACGCGCCAACTCCAGTGGCATCGACCTGGCCAACGAACATCGCCTGGCATCGCTGTCCTGCGCCCTGTTGGCCACCGCTCATAACCACTGGAAAGCCGCACCGATGCTCGGTTGCGCCCCCAGCACCGAAACCCCGGCACCGGTGCTGAACCCGGCGGATCTGCGTGACGTGGTCGGTCATGTGCAAGAAGCCACCGTCACCGACGTCGACAACGCCATCCAGTGTGCACTGAACGCCGCCCCGATCTGGCAGGCCACTCCGCCCGCCGAACGCGCCGCGATTCTGGAACGCGCCGCCGATTTGATGGAAGGCGAGATTCAGCCGCTGATGGGCCTGCTGGCTCGCGAAGCCGGCAAGACCTTCGCCAACGCCATCGCCGAAGTGCGTGAAGCCGTGGATTTCCTGCGTTACTACGCGGTGCAGGCACGCAACGATTTCAGCAACGACGCCCACCGTCCACTGGGTCCGGTGGTGTGCATCAGCCCGTGGAACTTCCCGCTGGCCATCTTCAGCGGTCAAGTCGCGGCCGCACTGGCCGCCGGTAACCCGGTGCTGGCCAAACCGGCCGAGCAGACGCCACTGGTTGCCGCCCAGGCCGTACGCTTGCTGCTCGAGGCCGGGATTCCGGAAGGCGTGTTGCAACTGCTGCCGGGCCGTGGCGAAACGGTCGGCGCTCGCCTGGTTGGCGACGATCGGGTCAAAGGCGTGATGTTCACCGGCTCCACTGAAGTTGCGCGACTGCTGCAACGCAACGTCGCCGGACGCCTGGATGCCCAGGGCCGGCCGATCCCGCTGATCGCCGAAACCGGTGGCCAGAACGCGATGATCGTCGACTCTTCGGCATTGACGGAACAAGTAGTGATCGACGTGGTGTCCTCGGCCTTCGACAGTGCAGGCCAACGTTGCTCGGCCTTGCGCGTCCTGTGCTTGCAGGAAGATTCCGCCGACCGCGTGATCGAAATGCTCAAAGGCGCCATGGCCGAAAGCCGCCTCGGCAACCCCGAGCGCCTGTCCGTGGACATCGGCCCGGTGATCGACGCCGAAGCCAAGGCCGGCATCGAGAAACACATCCAGGGCATGCGCGACAAAGGTCGCAACGTCTACCAGGTCGCCATCGCGGACATGGAAGAATGCAAGCGCGGCACCTTCGTGATGCCAACCCTGATCGAGCTGGAAAGCTTCGACGAACTGCAACGGGAAATCTTCGGCCCGGTGCTGCACGTGGTGCGTTACAAGCGCAAGGACATCGACCAACTGATCGAGCAGATCAACGCGTCCGGCTACGGTCTGACGCTGGGTGTGCACACCCGTATCGATGAGACCATCGCCAAGGTGATCGACAACGTCAACGCCGGTAACGTCTACGTCAACCGCAACATCGTCGGTGCTGTGGTCGGTGTGCAGCCGTTCGGTGGTGAAGGCCTGTCGGGTACAGGTCCGAAAGCCGGTGGTCCGTTGTACCTGTACCGCCTGCTGTCGACTCGTCCTACCGACGCGATCGAGCAGTCCTTCGCTCGCGGCGATGCCCTGAGCGCGCCGGACGTGCGCCTGCGTGATGCCATGAGCAAACCGCTGACCGCCCTGAAAACCTGGGCTGACAGCCACAAGTTGACCGAGCTGAGCGCACTGTGCGCGCAGTTCGCGGCGCAATCGCAAAGCGGCATCACCCGCACGCTGAGCGGTCCGACAGGTGAGCGCAACAGTTACGCCATCCTGCCGCGTGAACACGTGCTGTGCCTGGCAGACGTCGAAAGTGACCTGCTGAGCCAACTGGCGGCGGTACTGGCCGTGGGTGGCTCGGCAGTGCTGCCGGAAGGTGAGCTGAGCAAAGCGCTGCTGGCTCGTCTGCCGAAAGAAGTGCAGGCGCGCATCAAGTTGGTTTCCGACTGGAACAAGGACGAGGTGGTGTTTGATGCAGTTCTGCATCACGGCCATTCCGACCAGTTGCGCGCGGTCTGCCAGCAGGTGGCCAAGCGTGCCGGCGCCATCGTCGGGGTTCACGGCCTGTCGCAAGGCGAAACCGGCATTGCGCTGGAGCGTCTGGTGATCGAGCGTGCGCTGAGCGTTAACACCGCTGCTGCGGGTGGTAATGCCAGCCTGATGACGATCGGTTAAACCGCGATAAAACCGGGCGCCTGCAATGGGCGCCTGGTTTGTTTTGAGAGGCAAGATCAAAAGATCGCAGCCTTCGGCAGCTCCTATGTATGGACTCGCCTCCACTGTCTAC
>CAYNGZ010000077.1:12368-18337 GCA_964396695.1 uncultured Pseudomonas sp. | reverse complement strand
CCTCCAACATCTTCGCGGTGATTCCCGATCTGGATAACGAAACCCTGCTGGCGCATGCCTCGGAAACCCTGGCGTCGTTGAATGTGCTGGCCAGCGACCTGGCCTTCGAGCTTGAAGGCACGCGCCGGCACGTGGCGCTGGCAATTCAGCAGATGATCTCGTTGGGGGAACTGCTGGTGAACCGAGCGCTGGATAGTTTCGATCAGCCGGAAGAGCGGTAGCACTGCGCTGTGGGAGCGCCTCCCGGCCCGACCCACAGTTTTGATCGATGTACACCTGCGAACGATCTAACACTTGGACGCGAGCTTATGTACTCTGAGCCCTAGAGAATCAGACACACTCATTGAAGGCCCGATACCGGCCTTTCAGTTGATATTGCCTCTGGGCCCCACATTGACAGCGTAGGGCTGTCGACATAGACTCTGCCCACAAATGGACTGGGGGATCCCGGTCGGCGTTGCGGCCTCGGTGAGTTTCACCGGGGCTTTTCGCTTTCTGGGAGAGGGAAAATCTTCAAGCCCCAGTTTTCAAAACCCTCTCCTACATTGTTACGCCCACCACTGCAGTAGAATTTTCGCTTGAGCACATCAAATGCTCGATTTTCTTGGCCTGCCCGCAAAACGCTCATCCCAATTGGCCTTGCAACAAGGTCAGCCAGTTGAAGCCCCGTGGAATTCACTTGTTTGGTAGCAAAAACAATGTCAAATGGAAGCTGGATACCCAAACGGTTAGCTCCATCGCACATACGGCGAAACTCCAACTCCAGTTCGTTATCCTCCTTTTTCCCTCGACGCTCGAAAATCACATGAGTCAGAGCACTCTCTTGATTTTTTTCCTGCAAAAACTCGTAGAGGGTTTCCAGACAAAACCCTAGCGCCACATGGTAAGGGTTATGAACTGGACCTTGCTTATCGCGAAGGCTCGCCTTATCGATCACGCAACTAATCAATATAAAATTGCTCTCCTCGATGATATTAGTTAACTCGTCGAGAAAGGCATGCTTGTGCTGTCGAGACGTGAACAAGCTGGAAAACGCGCCCTTCTCCTTACGAATTTCCAACTCATGCAAACCGATCAAATCATGCCCCATGTGATTGAACTTGAATTTTTGCAGAGCTGGAATAACCTTTTCACAATAGTGTCTTTTATGAAAAACACAAAACGCCAAGACAAACATTGGATAGTTGATATCCAACGTCTGCATCCCATGATCACCGCTTTCATCAACATAGATAATGAAATCGCTGTATTTCCCTTTGGGAGGTAATAGCTTCTGTGCCTCAGTACTTGATTCGGCTTCAGTTTCACTCTCAAAGAGGAAAAACTGTTGGGATGGCAAGGTGGGGTTAGGCATGGAGTTATTAATCCCTAGCTTTTTCGAGTGCGCGCACTAGTAGTTGAGAACCAAAGCACACCGTTTCTCGATCCTTTTTATTGACCGTCTATGTGCACGCCAAGACACCTGATGCTTCGAGACACCATTTTGATGTTGCACTCCCGCTTAACCAAACTGCTCAACGTCAGCACTTCTGGGCAAACGCTGATCGATCACTTGATACAGCGCACTGCTCTCGGGCCAGTTACGCATGAACCGCGCCCGATCCCGCGCATACGCCGGGGCGAAGCTGCTGAGCGAGCTGTGCTGACACATCGAATCCAGATCGATCAACGACCAGCGATCATGGTCCCAAAACAGGTTATGACCCTTGAAATCCCCATGACTGATGCGCTCGCGAATCAGCTCGGCAAACAAGTGATCCAGCGCCAGCAACTCAGCTTCAGGCGCATCACCACTCTCAACGAACGGCGCGAAGCGTTCGATGATGTCCGGTCCCGCCAGGTACTCGGTGATCAGATAAGCGCGACTGCGCAGCCAGAGAAAACGTTTCTCCAGCAGCGCCAGCGGCTTGGGCGTGGCGATACCCAGGAACGCCAGACGATTGCCCTCGCGCCATGAATGCCAGGCCCGGCTCGGGCGCCAGAAGCGCTTGAGCCAATGGGCAAAACCCTTGATGTTGTAGCGCTTGATCAGCAGCGTACGCCCCGCCACCTCAATCTTGCCGACACTCGCTGCACCGCCGGTCTTGTACAAATGACCCTGATCGAGCAAGGCATCCGCTTGCGCCAGTACCGGCAGCATGGCCGCTTCTTCTTCGCGACGAATCGCACGCAAGCCGAACGCCCCGCGCTGCACGCTGAACAGCGTGCATTCGCGACCGACCTTGATCAGAAAATCTTTCAAGCGCCAACTGCGAACCTTGTTGACCTGCTTCTGCAAAGCTTCCAGTGGCAAGGCGTGCTCGCCGTTGCTCAACAGGTAATACACCAGCAATTCTTCGGTGAACGGCTCAAGCGATTTGGGCAACTGGGCGAAAAACACCCCGAGGTTTTCCAGGACTCTCTGTCGGGACAGCGGCTGACCAGCCTGCTCGACACGAATACCCGCACCGTCGATCAAGTACAGCTGGCCGTCGTGGCGCAGCAGGTTGTCCAGGTGCAGGTCTTCCTGCCACAGGCCCTTGCTGTGCAATTGACCGATGACAGCCAGTGCCTCGGCCAACACCGCCGCTTGCTCGTCCGCCAGCGCCGGCAGTGCTTCGACCTGTTTCCAGGCATCGCCGAGGCTTTCTGCACCTTCGAGGAAATCGAACAGCAGCCAGCCACCCTCGCCGTCTTTCAGGCCATCGGCCAGCAACAACGGCGTGGTCAATCCTTGAGCCGCGAGCAGGCGCACGCCGTCCAGCTCACGCTGAAAATGCTTTGCCGCCTTGCTGCCCACCAGCAGCTTGGCCAGCACCGGACGTCCGCGCCAAACAGCAGCGCCAACGTAGCGCTGGCCCGGCAGCACCCGCAGCAGGCTGAGCAATTGCAACTGCGCCGGACCTGCGGCGTCAGCCAACTCGATACTCAATGGCAAGGTTGGTGTGCGACCGGCACCCTCTAATTCAGACAAACGCATCAGAGCGCATCTCCATAGCGCTGCTTGCGTTCATACAGTTTGTTGGCCTTGCCCTCGAGCCACGCCAGCAACGAAGCCTCTTCACGCAGCACCTGGCGCAAGGGTTGCTGGAAATAACCCTTGAGGAAACGCAGCTTGTCGCGACGCGTCAGACCGATATCCAGTGCCGAGAAATACAACGCCGCCAGATCCTTGTTACGCCAGCGCTTGGTGATCGCTCGGCGGGTCTGGGCACGGTGCAAATCGATCACCGAGAGTTTGAAATCGTCGGCCGTCACCGGTTTATCGGTGTGCAGCAGGAAGTGGCAGATGTAGCAGTCGCGGTGGTTGACCCCGGCGCGGTGCATCATGCCGGTCATGCGCGCCACTTCGGCGATCAGCGCACGCTTGAGTTTGGGTTCCGGCGGCTGCTTGACCCAATCAATGCTGAAGTCTTCCAGGCTGACAGTCGGTGCCAGTTCTTCGGTGACGATAAACGAGTGCTGGTCCGCCGGATTACTGCCGCGTTCGCCGTAAGCAACGGCGGTCATGGTCGGCACACCGACTTCCTGCAAACGTTGAATGGCCTTCCATTCCTGGCCGGCGCCGAGTACCGGCAGCTTGGCGGTGAGCAGGTTCTTGAAGATCTCGCCCCAGCCAATACCCCGGTGAATCTTCACAAAGAAGCCACTGCCGGCGACTTCAGTGCGCAGGGTCCGACGAGCCTCGAGCTCACGGTACACCTCGCCCTTCAGGCCTTCGACTTCATCGAACGCATCGCGCCCGGCCCAAAGGCTCTTGAACGGTTCGGCAAGAATCAACTTCATCAGTGTTGCTCCGCCAGAATCACATCCGCCGCGTGCTGCGGCATGCTGTAGAGATCGGCCGTGTCGGCGAACGCCAGGCCATTACGGCTCCAGGCCGCACGCGCTGCATCATCGCTCAACATGGTCGTCAGGTACTGCGTGAGTTGCGCCTGTTCGAACGGCTCGTCCAGCACCAGGCCGCTGTCGGCTTCGGCGATGTAATGTGCATATCCGCACACGGCACTGACCAGCACCGGCAAGCCGGCCACCAGCGCTTCAAGCAATACCGTCCCGGTGTTTTCGTTGTACGCCGGGTGAATCAACAGGTCGGCGCCGAGCAGGAAACGCGGGATATCGCTGCGGCCCTTGAGGAACTGCACGTTATCGCCAAGCCCCAACGCGGCACTCTGCAACTGGAATACTTTGGGGTCGTCCTGGCCAATGACAAACAGCCGGGTACGCTTACGCAGTTCCGATGGCAGCGCCGCCAGCGCCTTGAGGCTGCGATCGACCCCTTTGGTCTTGAACCCGGAACCGATCTGCACCAGTAACAATTCGTCATTGGCCAGGGAGAACTCGCGACGAAATTCAGCGCGAATGTCGGCCGCATTGGCCGGCGCACGACGGTCCTGGGCAATGCCCGGTGGCAGCAGGTGAAAGCGTTCAAGCGGTGTGTCGTAATGCTTGATGAACAGCGGCTGCTGGACTTCGGAAATCATCAACACTTCGGTTTTCGCATCTTTGGCGAACACCGCACGCTCGTACTCGGCGAAGTGCCGGTAGCGACCCCAACGACGGTAGAGCGCATTGCGCAAAGTCTGCGCCTTGTCCTCGAAGCAACCGTCAGCGGCGTAGTAGACGTCGAGCCCCGGCATTTTGTTAAAGCCGATCAACCGGTCCACCGGACGCTTGGCCAGGTCGGCTTCCATCCAGGCACTCAGCTTTTCGTTACGGCGATGGTTGAACATCGCCTTGACCGGCGCCACCAGCACTTCGAAACTCGGCGGCACATCGCCTTCCCAGATCAGCGTGTAGACGCGGATCTGATGCCCGCGCTGCTGGCATTCCAGGGCAATGCGCATGAAGTCGCGCTGCAAACCGCCAAACGGGAAATATTTGTAAAGGACAAAAGCCAATTGCATCAGCGCAGCTCCTCAGCCAGTAGCGGCGGCTGCAAAAGCGTGCTTAAACGGCTCGCGACACGCTCGGGGTTCAGGCGAGTGAAGCACAATGGCCACTCGCGCTTGAGATCGAACCGACGCTGATCTTCAGCGCTCGGTTGGTAAGAACATTTCTTTTGCAGGCACGGCGCACACGGGAAGTCGCTCGCCAGATGCACCTGACTTTTGCCATAGGCACCGGTCAGGCCCGGATTGGTCGGACCAAACAGCGACACCGTCGGCACGTCCAGCGCCGCGGCCAGATGACCGAGCCCCGTGTCCACCGCCACGCAAGCTTGCGCACCGGCCAACACCTTGGCGACACCGGCCAGGTTCAACCTGGGCAGCACTTCGGCATTACGCAGGCCCTTGGCGATGCGCTCGGCGCGGGCTTTCTCGGCCGGGTTGCCCCACGGCAGCTTCACCGCCATGCCGAGGTGGCCCATGCGCTCGGCCAACTCACGCCAATAAGCTTCCGGCCAGTGCTTGGTGTCCCACGTGGTGCCGTGCAGGAACAGCACGTAAGGATTCTTGCGCGGCAGTTCAACCAGCCGCTCAACGCTCAGGCCATAGTCACCCAACCCTTGCGGCAGGTCGTAGCCCAGCGCCACGGCGAACAACTGACGCAGTCGCTCCACCGCGTGCTGCCCACGGGCCACGGCCAGACGTCGGGAATAAAACCGCGCAGCGATTGGCTCGCGGGCAGAGTGCTTGTCCAGACCGGCCACCGGCGCGCAGACGTAACGGGTCAGCCAGGCACTTTTGAGCAGGCCCTGGGCATCGATCACCAGATCGTATTTCGTGGCGCGAACGCTTTGCTTGAAGCGCTTCCACTCGCCGCTTTTGAGGGTTTGCCAGATGTTCTTGCGCCAACGCCGGATCGCCACCGGAATCACTTTGCCCACAGCCGGGTGCCAGGTCGGAATCTCGGCGAAGCCTTCTTCCACCACCCAGTCGAATGTGATACCCGGGATCGCCCGTGCAGCATCGGTCAACGCCGGCAATGCATGAATCACATCGCCCAGCGAAGACGTCTTGATCAACAGTACCCGCAACTTAACCGAC
>CAYNGZ010000077.1:0-12358 GCA_964396695.1 uncultured Pseudomonas sp. | reverse complement strand
CCACGGACGCGGACCGAAGCGCCTGGCAGGCGGTTTAACGCTGCGGTAACCGGTTGCGACGTGGGCTGCAGCAAGCAGTTGTAATGACCGAAACGAAAGGTGCGATAAAAACACGGACTGCACTCGATGCCCAGGCGAACGATCTCGACCTTCTCGGCCAGCGGCGGCGTGAAACCCGGCGACGTCGAGCCGTAGACCGCCACCAGCGGACGGTTCAGCGCTGCCGCAACGTGCATCAGGCCGGAATCGTTGGAAACCACTGAATCGGCGCACGATAGCAGATCGATGGCCTCGGCCAGCGAAGTACCACCGCTGAGGTTCACCGACTCTTCGCGCAGACCTGGAATCAGTCGCGCGCGAATATCTTCGCCGACCGCGTGATCGTTCTTCGAACCGAACAGCCAGACTTGCCAGCCTTCGCGGATTTTGGCTTCAGCGACCTTGGCGTAGTGCTCCGACGGCCAGCGCTTGGACTCGCCGAACTCGGCACCCGGACACAGCGCCAGCACCGGACGATCAAGGGTCAGATCGAACTTGGCCAACGCCGCGTCGCGGCTGGTCGCATCGATTTGCAGACTCGGGCGCGGATACGGCGTGGGCAACTCGGCGCCAGGCTCATAGGCCAGCGCCATGAAGCGCTCGATCATCAACGGGTAACGCTCTTTATCGAGGGTGCGCACGTCGTTGAGCAGGCCATAACGGAACTCGCCACGCCAGCCGGTGCGTTTCGGGATGCCGGCGAAGAACGGCACCAATGCCGACTTCAGCGAGTTGGGCAGCAGAATCGCCTGATCGTACTGGCCGGCCAGGGACTTGCCGATCCGTCGCCGCGTTGCCAGCTCCAGCACGCCGTGGCCGAGCGGGAAGCTCAAGGCCTGGCGCACTTGCGGCATACGTTCAAGGATCGGCCGACTCCACTCGGGGGCCAGCACGTCGATTTCGCACTGAGGATGACGCTGTTTCAGACACTGGAAGAGTGTCTGCGCCATCACCATGTCACCGACCCAACTGGGCCCAACGATCAGAATTTTCATAGTTATCCACAAACGAATAAGGGAGGCATAAGCCTCCCCGCCTCGATAATTACTGTGGGAGCAGGTTTGCTCCGGGCGGCGCTCCGACGATGAGGACATCACATTCAACATTGATGTCGACTGTCATTGCGCTATCGCGAGCAAGCTCGCTCCCACACTAGAGTTGTTTCGTCCATGCCTTCGAGTTCAGCTTAGCCCCAGATCACGCCAGATCCGCAACACTTCGCGACGCTCGGCCACGAACTGGTCGCCTGTAATGACCCCGGCCTCATTCTGCAGGGCCTGGCGGTGAGCGGCCGCGCGGTAGGTTTTATAGGCCTCACGCAGCAAGCTGGCGTCTTCGGCGGGCATCAACCCGACCTCCTCCAGGCCTTCCAGAATGCGGATGTTATCCGTATAGCGGAGCAGCGAAGGGTGCGCGTCGGACCACGCCAAAGCGGCGTATTGCACCATAAATTCAATATCGACGATACCTCCGGCGTCCTGCTTGAGGTCGAACGGCGCCGTGGCTTCGAAGGCATTGGCTGCCGTCCCGGCAGCGGTAGACTTGCTCCCCAGGTTATCGCGCATCTTGGCGCGCATCTCACTGACCTCCTGGCGCAGCTTGGGCAAATCACGTGCACGGCCCAGGACCTTCGCCCGGACTTTCTCGAAGGATTGACCGACATCCTGACTGCCCACCAGCACCCGCGCCCGCACCAGCGCCTGATGTTCCCAGGTCCAGGCTTCGTTTTCCTGATAACGCTCGAACGCTCCCAGCGAACTGACCAACAGCCCCGACGCGCCGGACGGGCGCAGGCGCATATCGACTTCGTACAACTGGCCCGAGTTGGTCTGGGTCGTCAGCAAATGGATGATCCGCTGCCCCAGCCGGGTAAAGAACTGCGCACCGTCGATCGGTTTCGGACCGTCGGTTTCTGCCTGCGGGTCACCATCGTGGATAAACACCAGGTCCAGGTCCGAACCATGCCCCAGCTCCAGGCCGCCGACCTTGCCGTAACCGACAATGACGAAACCCGGATCGCACAAGGTGCCATCGGTACGCTGCGGTGAGCCGTACCTGGCAGCCGTCTGGCGCCAGGCCAGGGCCAGCACCTGTTCCAGAATGGCTTCAGCGAGCCAGGTCAGGTAGTCGCTGACTTTCATCAACGGCAGGCTGCCGGCAATTTCCGAGGCCGCCACGCGCAGGCGGTGCGCCAGCTTGAAATGTCGCAAGGCTTCCATCTGTTGTTCGAGGTCATCCTCGGGAATGCGCGTCAGCCGCTCGCGCAATTCGGCGGCCAACTCTGGTGCCAGCGGTGGCTTGAACAGTCGCCCTTCATTGAGCAATTCGTCGAGCAACAGCGGGAAGCGAGTGATCTGCTCGGCAATCCACGGGCTGGCCGCACACAAGGTCAACAAGCGTCGCAGTGCGCCAGGGTTCTCGGTGAGCAACACCAGATAAGCTGAACGCCGCGCCACCGCCTCAACCAGCGGCAGCACGCGCTCCAGCACCAGGTCCGGACTGGCGTGCTCCACTGCTTGCGCCAGCAAACGCGGAATAAAGGCATCGAGCCGCTCGCGCCCCAGACGTTGCATCGCCCGCAATTGCGGACTGCTGCGCAGACTGACAAGCGCTTTCAAGGCTTTGGGTGCATCGACGAAACCGCCTTCCTCCAGTTGCCGGCAGGCGGCCTCTTCGTCCTGGGCCTCCTCCCAGAGCGGTAGCCATTCACCGCCAACCACGACTTCGCGGTCCTCGCCCTCTTCTTCATCCGGGTCAGCGATGACTTGACGGAAGTGCCAGTCGACCCGACCGCGCCAATACATCAGTTGCTCATGGAACGCCGTCCAGTTGGCGAAACCCAACATAAAGGCAATGCGCGCCTGATCCTGCTCGCCATCCGGGAGCATTTGCGTCTGGCGATCGGCAATCGCCTGGATCGCGTGCTCGGTGTAGCGCAAAAATTCATAACCTTCGCGCAGCTCGCTGATCACCGCCGGCGGCAGGTACCCCTGCCCCTCCAGCGTACCGAGTACTTTTAATAGAGGGCGCTGCTGCAAACTCAGGTCGCGCCCCCCGTGAATCAGCTGGAAGGCCTGCGCGATAAACTCAACTTCACGAATGCCGCCTGAGCCGAGCTTGATATTGTCGGCCATGCCCTTGCGCCGGACTTCCTGCTGAATCAACTGCTTCATGGTGCGCAGCGCTTCGATGGCCGAGAAATCCAGATATCGCCGATAAACGAACGGTCGCAGCATGTCGAGCAAATGCGCACCCGCCGCTTGATCACCGGCCACCACCCGCGCCTTGATCATTGCGTAACGCTCCCAGTCGCGCCCCTGGTCCTGGTAATACTGCTCCAGCGCGTTGAAGCTGAGCACCAGCGCGCCGGACGAACCATACGGCCGCAAGCGCATGTCGACGCGGAACACGAAACCGTCGACGGTCATCGGGTCCAGCGCCTTGATCAGCCGCTGCCCCAAACGAATGAAGAACTCCTGGTTATCCAGCGGACGCCTGACACCGACTGTTTCGCCGCCTTCAGGGTAAGCGAAGATCAAATCGATATCCGACGACAGGTTGAGCTCTACCGCCCCCAGCTTGCCCATGCCAAGGATGACCATGTGCTGCGGCTTACCACTGCGCCGGCCGGTGGGCGTCCCGAACTGCTGGCAATGGCGCTGATACAACCACTGATAAGCCTGATCGATGCTCGCGTCAGCCATGTCCGAGAGGTCGCGACAGGTCTGGATCAGATCCGCCTGGCGAGTCAGGTCGCGCCAGATGATGCGTACCTGCTGACGGTTGCGCTGACGGCGCAACACGCGACCCAGCTCATCGTCAGTGGCGGCCGCCTGCACAGCGGTCGCGATCTGCGCGCACAACTCACCGGCGGCGAAGCGGTGGTCGAGTTCGCCTGACTGCGCAAGCTCCAGCAACATCAAGGGGTCACGCAGGCTCTGTTCAATGACAAAGTCGCTGGCAGCGGTCACACGGGCAAATGCTGCCCAGCGCTCAGGCGACCAGGTCGACAGGCCATGATCATCGGGAAGCAGGGCAACGGCAGCACGGAACGATTGCTCGGCGCGGCTGACAAACGGCAGGAGAATGGCCGGCAGTTCGGCAAGCGAAGGGAGGCTCATGGTCTATCCTTGATCGGCGTAGAAAGGGCGGTCTGTAGTGAGCGCATGAAATGCACTACGCAAAGGACTGTCGAACAAAAGTTAGAAATAGCTGAAATTTCTGTTTTTTTGGCAGCTTGCATCAAACTTTCACCCATTTCAGTTAGCTAAAGACCAACAGTAACGATTATTCTCACAACGCAGCAGGAGGCAACACGCCAATCCTCTGTAGTTTTACTACTCGTATATACATCCGAAAGGCTGAAATGGCCGACGATTTGTAGTAAAACTACACGCCGCCGAATCAACCTCCGGCATTCCAAGAATTTATAACGTCTGCCCACAAGGCCAGTCGCTAACTCAGGCAACCGATTCTGGAAGCCTTTCCGCCCTGGAGCAAGCCATGCAAGACCTCGATCCCGTCGAAACCCAGGAATGGCTGGACGCCCTGGAATCGGTTCTCGACAAAGAAGGCGAAGACCGTGCTCATTATCTGATGACCCGTATGGGCGAACTCGCAACCCGCAGCGGCTCGCAACTGCCCTACGCCATCACCACGCCGTACCGCAACACGATCCCCGTTACCCACGAAGCACGCATGCCTGGCGACCTGTTCATGGAACGCCGCATTCGCTCGCTGGTACGCTGGAACGCGATGGCCATGGTAATGCGTACGAACCTGAAAGATTCTGACCTGGGCGGTCACATCTCCAGTTTCGCTTCCAGTGCGACCCTGTATGACATCGGCTTCAACTATTTCTTCCAGGCCCCGACCGACGAACACGGCGGCGACCTGATCTACTTCCAGGGCCACACCTCGCCAGGCGTTTACGCCCGTGCATTCATGGAAGGCCGCATCACCGAAGACCAGATGAACAACTTCCGCCAGGAGGTCGATGGTCAGGGCCTGTCGTCCTACCCGCACCCTTGGCTGATGCCGGACTTCTGGCAGTTCCCGACCGTATCCATGGGTCTGGGCCCGATCCAGGCGATCTACCAGGCACGCTTCATGAAGTACCTGGAACACCGTGGCTTCATCCAGCCAGGCAAACAGAAAGTCTGGTGCTTCCTGGGCGACGGCGAGTGCGACGAGCCGGAATCCCTGGGCGCCATTTCCCTGGCCGGCCGCGAGAAGCTCGACAACCTGATCTTCGTCATCAACTGCAACCTGCAGCGCCTCGACGGCCCGGTTCGCGGCAACGGCAAGATCATCCAGGAACTCGAAGGCGTGTTCCGCGGTGCTCAGTGGAACGTGACCAAAGTCATCTGGGGCCGTTTCTGGGACCCACTGCTGGCCAAGGACGTCGACGGCATCCTGCAACGTCGCATGGACGAAGTCATCGACGGCGAGTACCAGAACTACAAAGCCAAAGACGGCGCGTTTGTCCGTGAGCACTTCTTCAACTCGCCAGAACTCAAGGCGATGGTTGCCGACCTGTCCGACGACGAGATCTGGAAGCTCAACCGTGGCGGCCACGACCCGTACAAGGTCTACGCGGCGTACCACGAAGCGGTCAACCACACAGAACAACCGACCGTCATCCTGGCCAAGACCATCAAGGGTTATGGTACCGGTGCCGGCGAAGCGAAAAACACTGCGCACAACACCAAGAAAGTCGACGTCGACAGCCTGAAGTTGTTCCGCGATCGTTTCGACATCCCGGTCAAGGACGAAGAACTGGAAAACCTGCCGTTCTTCAAACCGGAGGAAGGCAGCGCCGAAGCCCGTTACCTGGCCGAGCGTCGCAATGCGCTAGGCGGTTTCGTACCACAGCGTCGCGCCAAGAGCTTCAACATCCCGACCCCGCCACTGGACACCCTCAAGGCGATCCTGGACGGCTCGGGCGACCGTGAAATCTCCACCACCATGGCCTTCGTGCGGATCCTCGCGCAACTGGTCAAGGACAAGGAAATCGGCCCGCGCATCGTACCGATCATCCCGGACGAAGCCCGTACCTTCGGTATGGAAGGCATGTTCCGTCAGTTGGGCATCTACTCCTCCGTCGGCCAGCTCTACGAGCCAGTCGATAAAGACCAGGTGATGTTCTACAAGGAAGACCAGAAGGGCCAGATCCTCGAAGAAGGCATCAACGAAGCGGGCGCCATGAGCTCTTTCATCGCTGCCGGTACTTCGTACTCCAGCCACAACCAGCCGATGCTGCCGTTCTACATCTTCTACTCGATGTTCGGCTTCCAGCGTATCGGCGACCTGGCCTGGGCCGCTGGCGACAGCCGCACCCGTGGCTTCCTGATCGGCGGCACCGCCGGCCGTACCACCCTGAACGGTGAAGGTCTGCAACACGAAGACGGTCACAGCCACCTGCTGGCTGCCACCATCCCGAACTGCCGCACCTATGATCCAACCTACGGCTACGAGCTGGCGGTAATCATTCAGGACGGCATGAAGAAGATGACCGAAGAGCAACAGGACGTCTTCTACTACATCACCGTGATGAACGAGTCCTACCAGCAGCCAGCCATGCCAGCCGGTGCCGAGGAAGGCATCAAGAAGGGCATGTACCTGCTCGAAGAAGACAACCGCGAAGCGGCGCACCACGTTCAACTGATGGGCTCCGGCACCATCCTGCGTGAAGTCCGTGAAGCGGCGAAGATTCTGCGTGAAGAGTTCAACGTCGGCGCTGACGTGTGGAGCGTTACCAGCTTCAACGAACTGCGTCGCGATGGCCTGGCCGTAGAGCGCAGCAACCGTCTGCACCCTGGCCAGAAGCCTAAGCTGAGCTACGTCGAAGAGTGCCTGAGCGGCCGTCAGGGTCCGGTCATCGCCTCTACCGACTACATGAAGCTGTTCGCGGAGCAGATCCGTCAGTGGGTTCCGTCCAAGGAATTCAAAGTGCTGGGCACCGACGGTTTCGGCCGCAGCGACAGCCGCAAGAAACTGCGTCATTTCTTCGAAGTCGACCGTCATTTCGTGGTGTTGGCAGCCCTTGAAGCACTGGCTGACCGTGGTGACATCGAGCCCAAGGTCGTGGCTGAAGCCATCGCCAAGTTCGGTATCAACCCGGAAAAACGCAACCCACTGGACTGCTGAGGAGACACTCTGTGAGCGAACTCATTCGCGTACCTGACATCGGCAGCGGTGAAGGTGAAGTAATTGAACTGATGGTCAAGGTCGGTGATCGCATCGAAGCTGACCAAAGCCTGCTGACACTTGAGTCGGACAAGGCGAGCATGGAGATTCCGGCCCCCAAGGCCGGCGTCATCAAGAGCCTGAAAGTGAAGCTGGGCGATCGCCTGAAAGAAGGCGACGAGCTGATGGAGCTGGAAGTCGAGGGCGCCGCTGCGGCACCTGAGGCGACCGCCGCTGCTCCTGCTCCGGCCGCAGCAGCACCTGCCGCTGCTCCGCAAGCGGCTCCAGCGCCTGCCGCCGCGCCTGCTGCTGCCACCGTTCAGGACATCCATGTCCCGGACATCGGCTCGTCGGGCAAGGCCAAGATCATCGAAGTCCTGGTCAAGGCTGGCGACACCGTTGAAGCCGATCAATCGCTGATCACCCTTGAATCCGACAAGGCCAGCATGGAAATCCCATCGCCAGCCGCCGGTGTGGTGGAAAGCGTTGTGATCAAGCTGGACGACGAAGTCGGCACTGGCGACCTGATCCTCAAGCTGAAAGTGGCAGGTGCTGCGGCACCGGCCGCTCCGGCACAGGCTGCGGCCCCAGCTCCGGTACCCGCCGCTGCACCGGCTCCAGTTGCCAAAGCCGAGGCCGCTCCGGCGCCGGTACAAGCGCCAGCACCAAGCGGTGCCAAGGTTCACGCAGGCCCGGCGGTTCGTCAGCTGGCCCGTGAATTCGGCGTCGAACTGAACGCGGTGAACCCAAGTGGCCCACACGGTCGCGTGCTCAAGGAAGACGTGCAGGTTTACGTCAAAGCCATGATGCAGAAGGCCAAGCAAGCGCCGGCCGAAGGTGCAACCGGCGGTGCCGGTATCCCGCCGATTCCGGTCGTGGACTTCAGCCGCTTCGGTGAAATCGAAGAAGTGCCGATGACTCGCCTGATGCAGGCTGGCGCCGCCAACCTGCATCGCAGCTGGCTGAACGTGCCTCACGTGACCCAGTTCGATTCGGCCGACATCACTGAGCTGGAAGCTTTCCGCGTCGCTCAGAAAGCCGTGGCCGAGAAGGCTGGCGTCAAACTGACCGTGCTGCCACTGCTGCTCAAGTCCTGCGCGCACCTGCTCAAGGAACTGCCGGACTTCAACAGCTCGCTGGCGCCAAGCGGCAAAGCGATCATCCGCAAGAAATACGTGAACATCGGCTTCGCCGTCGACACCCCTGAAGGCCTGCTGGTACCGGTCATCAAGAACGTCGACCAGAAGAGCCTGCTGCAGCTTGCGGCTGAGGCGGCTTCCCTGGCTGAAAAAGCCCGGACCAAGAAGCTCTCGGCAGACGAGATGCAAGGCGCCTGCTTCACGATTTCCAGCCTCGGGCACATTGGCGGCACCGGCTTCACGCCGATCGTCAACGCGCCGGAAGTGGCGATCCTCGGTGTTTCCAAGGCAACCATTCAGCCAGTCTGGGACGGCAAAGCCTTCCAGCCGAAACTGATGCTGCCGCTGTCGCTGTCCTACGATCACCGTGTGATCAACGGCGCCGCTGCTGCACGCTTCACCAAGCGTCTGAGCGACCTGTTGGGCGACATCCGTACCATCCTGCTGTAAAGCGGGTGGCCCTCCGTCATCGGAGGGCCACCGCGCTCCACGTTTTCCGAGCGCCACGCTCGTACCTCAACCCCGCCGATTTGGCGGGGCTTTTTTTGCCTGAAGAACACCCACGGTCGGTTAAGAGCCGTGCGCATTCCTACCGACAATAACAGTCAAGACTACAGCCGTGGATTATTCAGGCCACAACCAAAATCGACTTGCCCATCAATATTTATCGTCCGACGAACAATAGGATAGCGCCCACGAAACACACTAACTGTTTTCGCCAAACACTATAACTTTCACAGTTACATTTCGAACGGACTCGAAAATGTTCAAACCTACTGTCGGCCCGATTATTGGCCATACCACAACTAACCATGCGCGTATCTTTTTACGCGGCGATGTAAAGAAACATTCTCCGGTATTTGCCGGAATACGTTATCGCCACGCCGGTGATGAACGCTGGTCCAAAGGTCTGTTTGTTGCCCTGTCGCCATTACGCGACATGTCCGACGTTATCGCGCTCAACAACCTCACCCCCGATACCGTCTTCGAATACCAGGCCGGCTGGTTCAGCACCATGAGCCCGGTGCACACCGTGGAAACGGTACAGGAACTACCGCTGCAATGGCCGAAGGAAATCTACCGCTTTCGCACCGCGTCAGACAAAACCGGCACAGCACGGGGCTATATCGTCGGCTCATGCCGCTACCTGCGCATGACATTGGGCCTACCGTCAGCGCCCGCCAGGGGCGACAGAATTTTTGCCGCGATCAACGACCTGACTGAAAAATCATCACCACCGATCAGCGCCTTGTTGATGACGGGCGATCAGGTTTATGTTGACGACCTGAATATTATTGGCCCTGATCGGGAGCACGAAGAAATACTCAGCAAGTACCGCACCGCCTTTTCTCAACCTCATATTCAGAAGTTGATGTCCGCACTTCCCACTTACATGATCCTCGACGATCACGAAATAGAAGACAACTGGCCCGCCAACGAGAGTAAAACCGACAAGTTCCTCTATAACAATGCAATGGCGGCGTATGAGTTATATCAGGCCCGTCATAGCCCTGCTCACGAATTACTGCCCGACGGGCAACCAGGCCGCGAACTAAAGCATTACTGGTATCAGTTCTCGGAGGGTGATATCGAATGGTTCGTCACCGACAGCCGAACCCGGCGCAATCTCTCGGCCGACAATCGATGCATCCTCGATGCAGAGCAGGAACAAGCACTGCTCAAGTGGCTGATCCATAGCCCGGCACGGGTCAAGTTCGTGGTCACCAGCGTGATGTTCTATCCCGACCGCAAGCGTCATGGCGACGACGCCTGGAAAGCCTTCCCCGAACAGCGCCTGCGCCTGCTGGAAACCATTCGGACTCATAAAATCAAGAACGTCATCTTCGTTTCCGGTGACGTTCACGGGTCCCTCACCAGTCGCCTGAGCCATAACGAAGACCCGGACTTCGAGGTTCACACCATCGTCTCTTCGCCACTGTGTAACAGCGCACTGCTGCCCTATGCCAAAGCCTCGACCTTCATACTCGATCAGCCACTGGTGCAGACCGCCGCGGGCGACTATCACCACCACTTGACCTGCGAAGTGGTCAGCCAGGACAACTTCGCGCATGTGATCGTCGATGCAGAGCAGATTCGCGTCAGTTACCACGACCGGGATGGCAACCCACTGCAATCGACAAACATCAGATTGCGATCTTTTCGCTCCACCCCATTACTTTCAGCCCCCCGCTGGAGAAAACCTCGCTCCCGCCGATACAGGCTTATAGCACTTAGCCTTCATCCTTACTTGTCAGTCAGTGCCGCATGATGCAACCTTGCCGCAGGCAACAGTAAAGAGGGCGCGAGCCCGGCGCGATCAGCATTTTCGAAGCGAGTTTCTTCCATGAAAAGCCATCCCGATGCCGCCAGCCGTATGGTGGCCGAGGTAGTGACGCAGTTGCCTGTGCCCTCGCGGCTCGGCATGCTGCGTTTCGAACGGCTGAATGAACCAAGCTGGGCGCTGCTGTTCCTCGACCCCAATTGCGAACGCCAGTTCGGTTTGCCCGCTGTCGAGCTGTGCGCTCTGGTCGGCTCCCCCTACGCAAGCCTGATGGAGCCTGAAGCGCGCTACCAGTTGCACGATGCGATCCAGCAGCAATTGACTGCAAGCCCGCATTACCTGATCCGCTACACACTGCACACCGCCCAAGGCCCCCTCAGCCTGCTCGAACTGGGCGAAGCCTACAAACAACACAATCGCCACCTGCTACGCGGCTATCTGCTGGTGGTGGACGGCTTGTTTGCAGATGATCCGCTGCTGCCGGCGCTGGACCTGGAAACCCAGAACTCGCGCCTGCAGATTGCCCTGGAATTGAACCAGCGTGCCCAACAGGAACAACTGCTGCACCTGGAGCGCGCTCGCGCCCAGCAGGACCTGATCCTGCTGCTCGCCCGCCAGCGCTACAGCACCGGCAACTCCCTTAAAGAAGCCGCCGAACTGATCACCCGCAGCGCCTGCGATATCTACGAAATCGACTCCGCGAGCCTGTGGAATCTCGAAGATCAGCAGTTGGTGCCGATTTCCGCCTACCACCGCGCCTCTCAAGAGTACTTGCTGCCAGACGTGATCGACGCCAGCGGCTTCCCGGATTATCTGGAAGCCCTGCACACCAGCCGCGCGATTGACGCGCACAACGCCATGCACGACCCCCGTACCCGGCACATGGCCGAGAGCCTGCGCCCGCGAAACGTCAACGCCATGCTCGACGCCAGCATCCGCGTCGACGGCCAGGTGGTGGGCGTGCTGTGCCTGGAACAAACCGGCACGACCCGCGCCTGGCAGTCGGACGAGATCGCCTTCGCCGGCGAGCTGGCCGACCAGTTCGCCCAGGTCATCAACAACCACAATCGCCGCACTGCCACCAGCGCCCTGCACCTGTTCCAGCGCGCGGTCGAACAAAGTGCCAACGCCTTTTTGCTGGTCAACTGCGACGGCGTGGTCGAGTACGTCAACCCAAGCTTCACGGCGATTACCCAGTACAGCACCGAAGAAGTTCACGGCCATCGGCTGTCGGAACTGCCGGCGCTGGAAAACCTCAGCGAACTGTTGTTCGACGCGCCCTCAAGCCTGGCCAAGAGCAACAGCTGGCAGGGCGAATTCAAGAGCCGACGCAAAAACCTCGAACCGTACTGGGGCCAGCTGTCGATCTCCAAGGTCTACGGCGACAATCGTGAGCTGACCCACTACATCGGCATCTACGAAGACATCACCCAGACCAAGCTCGCCCAGCAACGCATCGAGCGCCTGGCCTACACCGACAACCTGACCAACCTGGGCAACCGTCCGGCGTTCATCCGCAACCTCGACGAACGCTTCGCCCGCGACAGCGACATCCCGATCTGCCTGCTGCTGGTGGACATCGACAATTTCAAGCGGATCAATGACAGCCTCGGCCACCAGACTGGAGACAAACTGCTGATCAGCCTGGCCCGACGACTGCGCAACAGCCTGAGCCCGAGCGGCAGCCTGGCGCGTTTCGCCAGTAACGAGT
>CAYNGZ010000076.1:0-18404 GCA_964396695.1 uncultured Pseudomonas sp. | reverse complement strand
CATCACTTTACCGTCGCGTCGATGGATAGTCGAACTAGACGCTCAGGACACTAGCCCTTGGCTATGCAATATGAGTTGACGAACGTTGCAGTGTGCTGCAAAGACTGACGTATATCCGGTTTGGCTATTCCATGCCTGTTGGCAAATTGCTCGACCGCCGCCGTATCAAAACGAGTGGTCTGGATAAAGTCCAAGGCTTCGGGTTTTGTATTCAGAAACCACGCGACGGGAGGAATACTCAGTAGCAACTTCAGCAATCGGAGTGGAATGTGATGCTTGGGAGACTTTAAGCCTAAAGGTTGTGCCACCTGTATCAGGAGTTCTCGCAAGTTTGGAGTTTGGTGATCAAGCGCCAGCAGTTCCTGGCCCACCATGGCAGGATCAAAAGCACAAACCGCCACCAGCTCAACCAGGTAATCCACGGTAACCAGTGGCAGCCAGTGCTTGGCGGTACCGGGCACTGCAGTCAGCTTTCCCTGCACAAGGTTGCGTATCAGTTCCACCAGCGGCTGACCGTCAAGGATATGCCCCGTGCGGCTGTGGCCACAAACCGTCGCAGGGTGGACAACGGTAATCTCCCCTCCCTTGGCAGACATGACCTCCAGGGTCGCAAAATGCGCCTCCAGCTTGCTCCCCTCGTATCCACCGACATGTCGGTAGACGGCAGGCCAATTCGTCAGCTCCGGATAACGAGGATCAATTCCGATGCGTTGCAGATGTTCATGATTTTTCAGCATATAGCCACCGATCATCACAAACCGGCTTTTTTGCTCAGCCGCCAACAGCGCCACGCGTTTTGCCCCTTCCACATTCACCGCACGAGAATGCTCCACTGAAAGCCCCCATGCGAAGTGGGCGCCCAGGTGGAATATGACTTTGGCGTGCCTTAGCACTTCTCGGTCAGCAAGACTCAGCCCGAGGTTGTCCCGTTCCAGATCGCCAGCTACGGCAAATACCCGGGTTGCGCACCCTCCCAAATTATCGACTTGCTCCCGCAGCGCGGCTAGTCGCTCTGGTCGACGCATCAACACCCGAATGGTGTGACCTTTTGCACTCAGGTTCGCCACCAAATGTTGACCGACGAAGCCGGTACCCCCCGTGACAAAGCACTCCACGCTCATTTCCCTGTTCCTTGTTCAAGGTGAGAAATCAAGCGTAAACTATCGACCCAACTCTACAGTCAAGCGGTGTTTTCATGAAAATCGGCGAACTCGAGGCCCGCAGCGGCGCCAGCCGCCATACGCTGCGTTACTACGAGCAAATCGGCCTGATCTCATCAGTGCGGCAAACCAACAACTATCGCGTCTACACAACGCAAACTCTGCAGGATCTGGACTTTATCCAGCGCGCGCAAAGCATGGGGTTTTCCCTGGGGGAAATAGGCGAGATTCTGGATGCGCAGCGGAACAAGCTGATCGACTGTGCTGACGGCGCGAAGCTAATTGAAAAGAAGATGGCAGAAATCAAACAGAAGATCGCCAACCTCCAAAGCATTTATCGGTATCTGGATGAAGAGCGTGCAAACCTCGAAGCCAGTGCTGCCAAGCAACTTGAGCTTCAGCAACTGAACAACTCTTCCAACTGAACTGTCAGCATCTGGGAAACGGAAGCCGCAGCCTGCTTCCAGTTTCAAGTCCATCGCTTACGCATTTTCTCAAACCTTGTGGCCAGGCCCTGGGCAGTAAGCGTCCGCCCAAAAGACCTTGCATGGTTAAACGGGCGCCATCTATGCGGCAGCAATTCGATAATCTCGCTCGGCCGCTGCATCGGCAGTCGCGTGAACTCGACCGTTATTACATCGCCTTGCTTACCCGCCGGATAGTCGCCGGGCGCGTGATGGACGGCGACTACCGCGCTGTCCGGGAATGTCCGGGCGTAGAACTCTGCCGCATCCTGCGCAGTGCCGTTGTACCAGAGGCAAATCGTGTTTTTGCTGACCATTTTGCTTCTCCAGAATCAGGCCTGATACCTTCGCTCCAGCCGCGCAGTCAGCCGGGCTGAACGGTGGCCAATCAACAGGCAGACCCCAAGTGTTGTACAAAGCGCTGATTTTTCAACAATCGGCCGGTTCTCATGACGGCACTCGACACCGCTCGCTCCGCTCACTGGACTCGCAAAAGCTACGCTTGATCATTGGCCGACTATTGCCTGATGCTTTTGTCTGGCTCCGGGCCGTTCTGCAAGACGCGTTGGGGATAAGGAAATTGAGGAAGCCATGACTGACCGCGAGCAACTCCATCGAGATGGCTATGTACTGCTCCGTCGAGCGATCCCGGCCGAGTGGCTGGGTGACCTTCGTGCCGTGTTCGATGCGGGCGTGAAGCCGTCGGACCAATGGCCAGTGCCACGTGGCAGGGACTGGCACCATTCGCTGCTGGACGCTGATTCGAAGGTACAGGCTGTGTGTCGTCTGCCGGAGGTGCTGGCGGTGGTGGGCAAGTTGATCGGAGAACGGTTCTTCCTCTCGCAGGTGGAGGGTCGCGAACCCCTCGCAGGTGGCGGTCACCAGCAACTGCACCGAGACTTGTCGGCCCTGCGGCCGGGCGACATCGTGAACGCCCTCGCCTATTTCGACGATTATGGCCCCGAGAACGGCGCGACACGTATCGTCCCTGGCAGCCATCGCCCTGAGCCGGGAGAGCCGCCATTCGACTTCAATGACGAGTCCCGGTCTGTGCAGCTTTCAGGCTCCGCGGGTGACATCCTGGTGTTTGATGTCGATTTAGTGCATGCGGCCAGTCTGAACTCAATCGGTGCACGTCGTCGCTCCATCCTGATCAGCTATTTTTCGGAGTCTCTATACGCGTCACACCTGGAAACCGTGAGCCTGCGAAATATTCGGATGGACACGACCGATCGGTTCGATCCCTAGGGTCTGTTGACGTTTGGTGGCGAACCGCGTTGCTGTGCTAACGTGTGCGAGGCAAGGCGCGGGATGCCGCCACTGGTTGTTCCCTTGGCAAATCCCGCAACGCAGCCTCGCGCACGTTAGCGCAGCAACCCGAAGGGACGGAGCCCATTGGGTGCAGGGCTGCGTTGCTCGGAACTTATTTGGAACAACCAAACCGCGTTCCTCGCGCCTTGCCCTGCACCCAATGGGCATCCGTCGCGGTCGTCACCAAACGTCAACAGACCCTAGGAATGAATCGCCCAATCAAATCTGTAAATTCCGCTGCTGCTCAAGCGACAGAGATCAGCTCTCAGAGGAGATGATTGGGTCGTGACTGGATTCAGCCGCCAGCTTCAGTCGGTCAGCTTTACTAATGTATTTGGGCTTGCTTTTCGGTGCCAATTTGGCACTGGCCTTTTTGGCGTGAGCCTTTAATAACTGCTGTATTTTTTTACGACGATTCATGTTTTTCTGCTCGGCTTGTCAGTTCCTGAATGATACCAGCTTGAACTATCAGGCCAGATCCCTGTGGTGCGCCCTGAGTGCCCGCATCGGCGCGGGCCGCGGCCAGTAATGATTCGCTGTCAAAGGATCTGATCGCCCCCGAAGAACGCCCGGACTCCAGACCCTCGAATGAACAAGACTGACTGGTTGCAGATCATTAGTGCACAGATTGCAGCAATCAGACCTCGGTTATCACCCACGTAGAGCGATGTGAACGGTTTTGCTCGAACGAAAGACCCAGCAGCTCGCCGCCACCAGCACCCATGCAGCAACACCGCCATACAGCATCACCCAGCCAAACCCATGCGCCAACGCTGTGTTGGCGACATCGAGCGAAATCGCAGTCCCCTGGCCAGTCTGCGCCGACACGGCAGAGTTGCCGGCTGAAATACTCTCCGCCAGCAACCTCAGTTGCACCTCATCGGGCGCGCCGGATAACTGGTTGCGCAGGGAAGACAGGATGCCTTCCACCAGGATGAAGCCCATCAGCGCGATATTGATTGCAAGGCTGATCATCCGAGCGCTGATATCGATGCCCGATGCCATGCCAGCACGCTCGCTGGGCACCGATCCGGTGGTGGTATTGGTCACAGGCGTATTGGTCAGCCCCAGTCCGATCCCGGCGATCAGGCAGCCTGGCAGCATCGTCAGCCAGCTGGCAGGCGTGACACTGCTGCCCCATTTCATCAGCAGAAACCCCAGACCGATGGTGAACAAGCCAGCGGGAATCACTACCTCAGGTCGATAGCGCAGCGCCAGCCGTTCGCCCAACGGGGGCACAACGAGCGTCGGCAGCGTATAGGCCAGCAGTGCCAGACCGGTGCCGACACTGGCGTAGCCCAGGCTATTTTGAAAGTACAGAGGCAGGTAGATCATGAACGGCCAGAAGCTGAAATTCATGCCTGCCGACCCTAACAAGGCACCCGAGAAGCGGCGGATGCGCAATACAGAGAAGTCGAACATGGGATCGAGATGGCGTCGCTGCGCGACGACAAAGACGATGAAGCTGACCACGGCCACAACCAGGCTGGCAATGGCCTCACCGCTGGAGAAACCCACGCCTGCTCCCTGAGTGATGAACCAGGAAAGACCCAACACGGCCAGCGACAGCGAAACAATACCCAACACATCCAGCCTGCGACGCTGCGGATCGCGTGACTCATCGACACCGGCGATCACCAGCAGCAGCGCCAGCACGGCAATGGGCGCATGCACCAGGAACACCCATTCCCAACTCGACAGCGCCACGATAGCTGCGCCGATAATCGGACCGAATCCCAAACCGATGCCGAACACGATCCCCCAGGCACTGAACGCTTTGCCGCGTGTAGCTCCCGACTGGAACCGGTGAGACAGCACGGCGACCTGACAGATCAGCATGGCACCGCCGGACATCCCTTGCAGGAATCGGCTGGCGATCAACACGCTGGCGCTTTGCGCCCACCCACAGCCCAGTGAGGTCATGCCGAAAAGCGCCAGGCTAATGATAAAAACCCGCTTGCGCCCATATCGATCCGCCAGTGTGCCGGTGGCCATCAGCACCGTGGTGCAGGCGATGGTGTAGGCATTCATGATCCACTGCATATCCTTGAAATCGCTGCGCAGAACCGATTCCAGCGTGGGCAGGATGGCCGGCACGCTCGAGATTTCCAGGCCGAACATCAATGAGGCCAGGCAAACGGCAGCTAGTGTGAAAACATCTTTTTGCGAAGAGGAGAACGGCATCGTGATCTTCCAGATCAGGTTTATAGGCACTGGCAAGACCGCCCTGAACGCCGTCAGGGAGGAGGTGCAATAGCCTCGCCAGCGTCACCCGGCACACGTCCAGGTGACCGGCCGCATTCTGGAAGTCATTGAAAAATTACAGAAATGATTTAATTTCGTCAGTTTTATTAATACCCATCATGAGTGGACTGAATGGACTTCGACCCAGCGCTGTTGCGTGCTTTTGTCGCGATCAAGGAGACCGGTAGTTTCACTCGCGCCGCAGAGCGGCTGCACTTGACCCAGTCAGCGATCAGTCATCAGGTCCGGCGTTTGGAAGAACAGGCCGCTACCACGCTACTGGTGCGCACCACCCGACGTTTGACGCTGACAGAAGATGGCGAAGATTTTCTGCGCCATGCCGAACACATCCTCAGAGCACAAGACGCCCTCTCCCGGCGTTTCGCAACGTCATCGGTATCCGGGGCCGTGCGCTTCGGGGTGCCAGAAAATTTTATCGGCGACGGCCTGCCACCGTTATTGGCCCGGTTCGCCAGACAATTTCCCGCAGTACGTCTGGACGTCACCGTCGGCACCTACCTCGATCTGCGCGCGCAGGTCGATGCCGATGGGCTCGATCTCGCCGTGGTCATGGCATTGCCGGGCAGTCAGGCCGACGGTGTCGTGCTGCGCGAAACCCGGTTTGTCTGGGCCGCGGCGCAGCATTTCGAGTTTACCGGCGATACCCCTTTGCCACTGGCGTTTGCACCAGCGCCCTGCTTGCACCGTCAGGTGGCCGTAGAGGCATTGGAAAGCTCAACCCTGGATTGGCGGGTCGCCTTTACCTCTCCCAGTCAACAAGGACTGCGGGCGGCGGTATTGGCGGGGCTTGCCGTCACCGCCCTGCCGCTGGGAGACCTGGAGCCCGGTATGGTGGTGATTGACGGTCAACATGGCCTGCCACCGCTGGTGGATGCTGATTTCAGACTGATCTGGAGTGTCACGGGAAAGACGCCTGCGGCCGACGCATTCGGGCAACTGCTGGTGCAGATGTCTGAGTCGCCATTGATCTAGAAGTTGGCCCAGCCTTCGGAAAGCCCCTCCTGGTCGAGCGCTTCAAGCACATCGATCACCTGGAGGAACCGGAATCCACGTTCGACTGAACAGCGTCAGCTTTCAATGAAACGACTGCCTTCGCCAATGTGTCATACCCTTACAGGTTGAATCATTCTGCGTGACCTGCCGCGGCGTTGCATTTCTGCGCCCCGATTCGAACGGCCCGCGCCGTCAGGCCTTGCAGTGTCTGCAAACTCAGGGAGTACAGCATGCACGATCCCTTCAATCTTCTTCGTTTCGTCGAGGCCCAGCGCCCGGTTTTTACCCGAGCCATGGAAGAGTTGCGTGCCGGGCGCAAGACCAGTCACTGGATGTGGTTCATCTTCCCGCAACTGGATGGCCTCGGGCATAGCGAGATAGCCAGACGCTTTGCCATTTCCGGTGCTGCCGAAGCCCGGGCCTATCTGCTGCATGATGTGCTGGGGCCACGGCTGGAGGAAAGCGTCAGTACCCTCCTGCAACACCGCGACAAGAGCGCACTGGAAATCCTTGGCCACCCCGATGACCTGAAGTTGCGCTCCTGCCTCACGCTGTTCGCCAGCATCAAGCCCGAACACCCGCCGTTCCAGCAGGCCCTCGATCAGTTCTTCGCCGGCGAGCCAGACGCCAGGACCTTGGTCCTTCTTGGAGAATAAGGTCGAGGCGAGCGACGTCGTCATCCCCCCTTAGAACCTCGAAGACAGCGTGATCGGCCAGTTGGGGTTGATGCAACAGAGCATTCGCAGCTGCTAATAACGTCTACTCGCAGACTCTCTGGTTTTTCAATTCGCACTGCGCGCTGCATCCCAGATGTCTCGTGCACCCTGGCTGACATGCCAGGCTTCGAATTGGGACCGCCATTGTTCAAAGGGGGGACCCAGAGGATGACGAGGGTCACCACTCAGTGAGTACGCCATACCTTCGATCAGCCATTTGGGTTGGGTGGCGACTGCCAGATTTCCAAGCGATTCCGCCTGTCGATAATGAATCAGTTCGTGAGCCAGATAAAACGCTTTCCAGCCGCGAGGGGCGACGATCAAACCAACATCGCCAACGGCGGCTGCCGCACGCTGTCCAAGTCCAAAGGATTCAGCACATGCGTCAGTCGTGCAAAACACGACGCGAGGGCCATTTCGAAATGGCCCAACGGCAGCGGCTGCCGTTGCATATCCCGCGGCGTACAGTTGTTGAGCATCGCCCAATTGCGCAACGCTGTCTGTGCAGATATTCGCAAGTGGGCAAGTGATTCCCGGCACGAGCAAGGGGACAGCGACTCGGAGCGGCTTCACGAACGCCAGCACGGCGGCTGGTAACGTCAACACGGTGATGGCGGATATCAGGATTATGCGTTTGAGCCTCATGACTATTCAGCGCATTGGCATGAGTTGATAGTTGAACAGGTAGTAATGCTGCTCATCACGAATATCTATTTCCATCGTGCCGCTGAGCCCCTCCAATTCGCCGGTACCCGAGTCAGGTACGACCTGAATGGTCAGTGTTCGCTGGCCTCTGTCCATCGTTCCAAAATGCATCAACACAAAGCTGCCTGGACTTCCCGCCAGATGACCCTCAACCCGCTCCATCGCCACATAGCCGGCAGATCCCGGGATTGTCGGGAGGGAGGCAAGCATCTCTCCCAGACTATTGGCCACCAAGTCTCCCTGAAACGTTTTGTGTATGGCCTTTCGGCTCAGTTGAGCGGCCTCGGTACCCGGCGCAACAGAGAGGACGGGTAGCTGGACGTCGAATGTTCCCTTGGCTTGCATGCGGTTATCTCCATTAAAAATCCAGATAATGCCGTACGGTCTAAACCGGACGCCGTTGTTGTCGACGCTAATCCCTCGACTGTTTACAGTCCGCCTGTGCCGAGATCAGCGGCCTGTTTGACCGGTCCGCACAGTCGGACCTATTCCTGATTCGCATTGGAGCAGATGGCGACCGAAGATGATTGGAAAAACACGACCAGCCTCTACCGTTATCCTGCAGCCTGCACGAGGCGTCCTTAATCAGCAATTGAAGAGCCCGCAGTTCACTCACATTCGCGAGGTCCCCTCAGTCCAGTTGGCACCATGGGTTGAGCATTATTGGCATGTCAGCTGGAATCTCGGTGATCAGCCTGTACAGCAACAGGAAACCCTGCCTCACCCCAATGTGCATCTCGTTGTGGAAAGGGGTCAGGTCGATGTGTGGGGACCCCGTCGTTCCCGCTTCAGCAAGACGCTGTCTGGCAACGGCTGGGCGTTTGGCATCAAGTTTCGTCCCGCCGCATTCCAGCCATTTCTGGGCGGACCTGTCAGCCGGTTGGCCAACCGGTCGATCCCGGCCTCTGAAGTCTTTGGGGCGGTGGTCGACAGGTTGGCCGAGCACATCGAATGCCCGGGGATGGCTAGCCTGTGCGAGCAATCGGAAGCGTTGCTGTGTCCCCGCCTGCCGCAACCCGATGAGCGTGTACAACGGCTCAATGACCTCATCACCCAAGTCGCGTCAGACAACCGGCTGACAACAGTGGCACAACTCAGTGAGTTGTCCAGTGTGAGTGAGCGACAGTTACAACGCCTGTTTGCCCATTACGTTGGCGTAAGTCCGAAGTGGGTGATTGCCCGATACCGGTTACATGAAGCACTGGCCCTGCTGCAGAGCGGCAAAGCCAGGCCGGGGACGGATCTCGCGCTCGAGCTGGGTTATTTTGATCAGGCACACTTCATCAGGGACTTCACTCGAATGGTCGGTCTGGCACCCGCAAAATATGTCCAGACGCAAACGGCTCTGTTGCAGAACTCATCAGCGCCAGATTGTATTCACCAGCCATGAATGATTCCCCTCCCCTCAAATGAGCGATTTCCTTTAACGAACCTAAGCTTGATCCAGTCGGCACGGCTCAATGGGCTGATCCGCATGCTTACTTGAAGGACGTTCTCACTCACACGTCTGCCGACGCGGTGGGCGAGTGAAATTGCAGCCAATGCCGAAAAAGCCATGGCGCAGCGTTTGCCAGCTATGGCAGCGTGTTGCGTAGCGACCTGCATCTTGTCCAAGGCGCCGACGTCATCAAGTCGTACCCATCCTCTGAATCAGTACTTCGCCAGTTCTGCGCCGAGTGCGGTTCGTCGCTGTTCTGGTCAAGAAGCCAAGGTGAGTACGCCGAGTGGATCTCGATAGCGATGGGCACTCTGGACTCCACGTTCACTTCCGACAAGCAGAAACATATAGAGGTGATGTCCAAGGCAACATGGTATGAAATTCAGGATCATTGGCCACAGTCCCAGTGACCATTTCGGCTCGATAACGGCCCTTCATGAAGACGCTCAAACCCTCCGCGTGGAGCAATACTCCACAATATGCTGAGTGACCGCTGCCACAATCGCCTGATCCGCTTCAGGAGAAGTAAACAACCGAAATTGCGCATCCGGCAAGTCCGGCAGCCCTTGTTCGGCCCCGAGAGCCACCAGTCCTTGCCCCACCTGGCCGAGTGTCATGGGTGCGACCGCGAACCCCGCAAGCGCCGCCGCTCGCAACCCGGCCGCGCTGTTGCATAACATCGCCGTGCGTTGGGCGATCCCCGCCTGAGCCAGCCTCGTCAGCGCGCTCTCTCGATAAGGGCACGGCTCGGGGAACAGGGCCAGCGGCAACGGTGTCGGTAACTGGGTGACGGGTTGCGCCGACCAGGCCCACACCAGCGGTTCCTGCCACAGCAGCAGCCCCGCTTCGCTGGTTTCGCATAGAGAACCGATGACCAGCTCCAGATGGCCTTGCTTCATCAGGTTCAGCAACGTACCAGGAATGCCAACCTGCACCTCGATCTCCATGCCCGGGTACTGCGCCGCGAAATCCTCAAAAGTGCGCAGTAACCGCGAATCGACAAAATCCTCGGAGACCCCGATCCGCAGCCGCCCGTGAAACGGCGTGCGCGTCAGTTCTGCCCAGGCATCACGGTTCAGCGCCAGGATCGTGCGCGCATAAGAGACCAGGCGCTCGCCATCGGGCGTCAATTGCTGGGAGCGGGTGGTACGCGTCAACAAGGGTTTACCAATCTGTTCTTCCAATCGCCGCACGTGGCCACTGACCGCAGACTGAGTGAGGTGCAGCTTCTGGGCTGCACGGCTGAAGCCTTCTTCATCGACAACAGTGACAAATGTCTTGAGCAGCAGAGCATCGAACATAGTTTTATATGTGATTAATTGCGCATGAATTTACGATTTATATTTCAAATCCAACTATGTTGCAATGCGCCCACCTACCCTATTTCCCCCACCATTCGAGGTGTGCCATGACTACTCTTCTGCATATTGAATGTTCTCCACGCAAGCAGCGTTCGGCCTCCCTTGAAGTCGCCCGCAGCTTCATTGCGCGTTATCAAGAACATGCCCCGGACACCGACATCATCACGCTCGACCTTTGGAACATGGCGTTACCGGAATTCGATGATCTGGCAATGGAGGCCAAATACGCCGGACTCAATGGCACGCCCTTGACCCCCGCACAACAAGACGCCTGGAACACGTTGAAAGCGTTGGCAGGTCACCTGCACCGCTCGGATGTGCTGGTGATGTCCGTACCGCTGTGGAACTTCAGTATTCCGTACAAACTCAAGCACTTCATCGACCTGGTGTCGCAGAAAGACATCCTGTTCAGCGTTGACGCAGAGCGCGGCCTGGAAGGCATGCTGCTCAACAAAACCGCCGTGGTGATGTACGCCCGTGGCCTGGATTTTTCGGCGCAGTCGATCACCCCGGCAGCGCGCTTCGACTTTCAGAAGCCCTATGTTGAAGCCTGGCTGAAATTTGTCGGCGTGACGGATGTGCATTCGGTGATTGTGGAGAAAACCATCCTGGGGGAAGACGTTGACCGCAGCGCACGTGATGCCGCGACTCAGCAGGCCAGGAGATTGGCAGATAATCTTTGTCGCTGACGCTTCAACACCTTCAATTCTCGGCCGTCATTGCGTCGGTAGACGAATCAATATGCGGCTGCGCACAAACGTCCCGAAGGCAACCGCGCAACCAGCGATGCGCCAGATCGGCATCCAGCCGTGGATGCCAGAGCATTGCGACGGTGAACGTCGGCATGGAGAGCGGAAGCGCAAAGCTGTGCATGCCGAGGCGCAGGTTTTCGGTGTGCCGTTCCGGCACACTGGCGACCAGGTCGCTGGCCCGGGCGAGCGCCAGTGCGGTCGAAAAGCCTGCGACGATGGTCACCACTTCCCGTGCAAGCTCGAACGTCTTCAGGGCTTCATCGATGGGGCCCTTGTCGAGCCCCCGCCGGGAAACGCCGATGTGCCGGCCAGCCGCATAACGGGCGGGCGTGATCTCGCCCTGGCTCAGTGGGTGCCCCATACGCACGACACCAATGAAACGGTCCCGGAACAATGCTTGCGTACGGACCTCCGGGCCATAGGTTTTCCCCACCACACCCGTTTCCAGATCGACTGTCCCGTCGCGAAGTGGCGTGCTGTCTTTATCGGGCTTCTGCACGAAACGCAGCCGCACGCCTGGCGCTTGCTCGCCGACGCGCGCAATGAGCGGCGCACCGAAACGCTCCACAAAACCTTCACTGGTGCGCAGCGTAAACGTGCGGACCAGTTGTTTGAGGTCGAGCTTTTCAGCAGGGCGTAAAACCGCCTCTGCATCCTGCACGAGCTGACTGACCTGCTCGCGCAGTTCAAGCGCTCGAGGGGTGGGAACGAGACCGCGTCCGGCCCTGACCAACAGCGGATCGCCGGTCGTTTCACGCAGTCGCGCCAATGCCCGGCTCATCGCCGACGGGCTAAGCCGCAAGCGTTTCGCCGCACGCGCCACACTGCCTTCTGCAAGCAGCACATCAAGGGTGACCAGCAAATTGAGATCGGGTGTCGACATGCATCGCCCCTGAATGGCGTGAGGGTGATAAGGCGTTAAACGCACGAATAGAGTGCAAAGGGTGCGTCTTCCGCCATGTTATGCGCAGGCGTAGATTTCTGACAGCTCCGTTTCGGAACTCGCCAAACAAAGGAAACATGATGAAGCCAATCCGTGCAGAACGAGATGAGGCAGTCGCAGCCTGTGCGCCACGGACACCGTCAGTTCGGTGGGCGCTCGCCAGCCTTTCGTTATCCATGCTGCTGTCTTCACTCGGCACCAGCATCGCCAATGTGGGCCTGCCGACATTGGCACAGGCTTTCAACGCCTCCTTCCAGGAGGTCCAGTGGATCGTCCTCGCTTATCTCCTGGCCATCACCACCCTGATCGTCAGCGTCGGACGGCTCGGCGACATCACTGGCCGCCGACGGCTGCTACTGGCCGGAATCAGCCTGTTCACGCTGGCCTCGGCCCTGTGCGGCTGCGCGCCCACACTCGGGCTGCTGATAGCCGCCCGGACGCTGCAAGGTCTCGGCGCAGCCATCATGATGGCCCTGACCCTGGCCTTTGTCGGCGAGACGGTGTCGAAGGCAAAGACCGGTAGCGCCATGGGGTTACTCGGGACGATGTCCGCGATTGGCACAGCTCTGGGACCCTCGCTCGGCGGCGCGCTGATCGCCGGCCTCGGCTGGCGGGCCATCTTTCTCATCAGCGTACCGCTGGGCCTGCTGACGTTTCTGCTCGCGCATCGCTATCTGCCCGTCGATCGCCTGGGGCCGAAGACCGAGCGCGCCGGCTTCGACCCTTTGGGTACGTTGCTGCTGGCCCTGACGCTCGCCGCTTATGCGCTGGCCATGACGGTCGGGCGCAACCATTTCGGTCCACTCAACCTGGCCCTGCTACTGGCTGCGGTATTCGGCAGCGGCCTCTTCGTGTTCGTCGAGGCGAGAGCCGCATCACCGTTGATTCGATTGGAGATGTTCCGCGATCCCGTGTTGAGCGGCGGCGTCACCATGAGTGCACTCGTCTCGACGGTGATGATGGCGACACTCGTGGTCGGGCCCTTCTATCTCGCGCAAGCGCTCGGGCTTGATGCCGCGCGTGTTGGGCTGGTTTTGTCGGTCGGGCCGTTTTTCGCGGCGCTGACGGGCGTTCCCGCCGGTCGCCTTACGGACCATTTTGGTGCCCGACGCATGACTCTCTTCGGGCTCATCGCAGTGGCGTCCGGCTGCCTCATGCTCTCGGTGATACCGGAGACCCTCGGCCTCTGCGGCTACATCGCTCCCATGGCCGTGATCACTATCGGCTACGCGCTGTTCCAGACGGCCAACAACACGGCGGTCATGACCGATATTCACCCGAACCAGCGCGGCGTGATCTCCGGCATGCTCAACCTGTCGCGAAACCTGGGGCTGATCACCGGTGCATCCACTTTGGGCGCGGTGTTCGCGCTCGCGTCGGCAACGGTCGATATCACCACGGCGCGTCCCGAGGCCGTTGCCGGTGGTCTGCGGATCACGTTCGCGGTAGCGCTGGCGCTGATCGCCGCTGCGCTCGTCATCGCGCGAGGAAACCGCGCTCTGGCCACGCGCTCTACACTTCCTGGAAACGTCTCATGATGCAGAAAGCAAAATCGGGTTCAGCCTAAAAAGGCATTGCGCGGGGTGGGGCCAAATCGCGCATCATGGGCGCAGTCAACTCAAGGGAGAGTTCCATGCGCGTCCTGTCATCCGCTATGCGTCTTGCCACGTTGTCACTGGGACTGGCGTTCGCCGCCACTGCGGTGGCGACCGAAGAAACGCAACTGGTCGAGTCGATCAACACCTACCGCAGCCAGGTGCAGCGCTGTGCAGGCCTGGTGTCGCAAGAACTGCCACCGCTTGCGGCCGATCCGCGCCTGATCCTGCCCGGCAATAATGTCGGCGACCTGCAACAGGCGCTGGCGCGTACGGCGTATCCGATGGTCACCGTACAGGCGATCACGTTGTCCGGCCCGCGAGATGCGCAATCGGCCATGAAGGCTGTACGGGAAAGCTTCTGTCAGGTGGTGCTGGACCCGCAATTCGTCGATATCGGCGTGAGCCACGAAGGCACTGCGTGGCGCATCGTGCTCGCGCGCCCACTGTTGACTGGCCGCCTGGGCGACTGGCAGGCGGAGGGACAGAAGTTGCTCGACATGGTCAACACCGCCCGCAAGCAAACGCGCCAGTGCGGCGCTCAGTCCTTTGCCGCCACCCAACCGCTGGCCTGGAACGCCACGCTGGGGACAGCGGCCCAGACCCATAGCCAGGGCATGGCCAATAACAACTTCTTCGACCACAAGGACCGCGATGGCCGCACGCCGGGTGATCGGGCTGAACTGGCGGGCTACGCGGGCCAGCAGATCGGTGAAAACATCGCCGCCGGGCAAGACACCGTGCGCAAGGTGGTCGATGGCTGGCTGGCCAGTCCCGGTCACTGTGCCAACCTGATGAACCCACAATTCCGCGAACTGGGTGCGGCTTATGCGGTTGATCCGAAAAGTGATGCCGGAATTTACTGGACGGCGATGTTCGGTACGCCGTAGGTGCCTTTGGCAATCCTGCGGTCGACCTATACTTTATGGATTACCCGACTCGATGCGACGCGCAATCGTGTGTGAGGGACGTCGTGGCGTATCGAGCAATCGTTCATGCAGGTGCAGGCCTGCCTTCGTATGAAGGAGAACATCATGTCGCGTAAATATATCGATTGCCGCGAATTTCCAAGCGAAACCAAGTGCTCTGTCGCACTCTCCGCCGATTCTGAAAAAGAACTGCTGGATGCCGCCGCGCAGCATGCGGTCAGTGTTCACAAGCACATTGATTCGCCAGAACTGCGCGCACAACTGAAGACGCTGTTTCGCGATGGCACGCCGCCGCTGGAAGCACCGCGCCGCGCGTAATGCGGAACGTCTGTCGAGGGGTTGCCTAACCGCCTGCGGGGCTCATCATGAGCCCCGCCGTTGTATCGAGTCTGACGGGGCCTGTCGCCCAGCCCGCTCCATCCACTCAGTTGCCGGTTTTGACAATGACATCGATGAGGTAACCCGAGAAGAGTCATCCCCTTCGAGCCGTCATTTCAGCGACTATGATGAGGAGCGACACCCCTGAGGAGTTGAACCATGTCGCTGACTCTTTACTACCATCCGCTGTCGTCGTTCTGCCACAAAGTGCTGATCGCGCTTTACGAAAACGCTACCGAATTCGAAAAGCGGATCATCGACCTGACAGACGATGCAGACCGTGCGGAGCTTCAAACCCACTGGCCACTGATCAAGTTTCCGGTCATCAGTGACCACCTGCGCCAACTCGCTCTGCCGGAGTCCACGATCATCATCGAGTACCTGGATCACTACTATCCGGGTGAACAACGGTTGATTCCGAGCGATTGGGAGGCCGCGCTGGAGGTGCGTCTATGGGACCGTTTTTTCGACAACTATGTGCAGGGACCGCTGCAACAGATTGTCGGTGATCGCCTGCATGGCACCAACGTCGATTTGAGCAAACAATGGTCCACGCTGGAGACGGCCTACGCCATGCTCGACCATCGGATGGCGTCCCGGATCTGGGTGGCCGGTGAGAACTTCAGCCTGGCCGATTGCGCCGCAACCCCGGCGCTTTTCTATGCCGGCACGCTCTTGCCGTTCCCGGACGAATTCAAGCACTTGAGTGCCTATTTCGACCGGTTGACGCGCAGACCCTCCGTCCAGCGAGTCATCGACGAAGCCCGGCCTTACTTTGCGCTCTACCCGTTTGCGGACGCCATCCCCAAGCGGTTTCGCCAGGCGCCGGACATCCCTTGACGACCCGGTACACGCCTGACTAACGGTACTTGAGAGCACGCCCCCACCTTCCTACGATAGTTTTGCGCAGCTGTTAAATGCTCCAACAGTTGCGCAGGTGGTGAGTGATCTGAACCCCTATCAAGCTCACCACTTGTTTCATGCGCATCTTGAGCCTCACGGGCTCTACTTCCTCCCCATCAAAGAGCTTTGAGGCTCTTTTTTGGCCGGAACAAATTCCAGATACCCTAAAGCCCAGCACCCGACTGGGCTTTTTCATGCCTGAAAGATCTCAGCGAGGCGTTGCTGGTGCGGCGAGTCGCACGTTGATACTGTCAGCAGTCCGATCTGTTCCCTGCTCGGGTTTGAGAACCGGCATCTTTGGAGGCATCGCATGCGCGCGCTATGCAAAATCATACCGCTGTCCTTCTCGAGGCTATTGGCGAGTCGTTCGCAGCGCATGCGCGCGCGACACTGGCTGCGGTCGGCCCTGTGCCTGGGCATGATCGTGCCCGGCATGGCCAGCGCCGAGCCAAGGCCCGAGCATATGGTCTATTTGCGCACGATTGATCCGGGCATCGAGCAAGACATCCGCTACGCCAGTGCTCACAACTTCACCGGACACCCACTCGACGGCTACGGCGCTGCGGAGTGCCTGTTGTCGCTGGAGGCCGCCAAGGCCCTCGCCCGGGTACAAACGGCGCTGCGCACGCAAGGCTACGGTTTGAAGGTATTCGACTGCTATCGGCCCAGCCGCGCTGTCGCCGATATGGGGCGTTTTGCGACGGAGCCGGGTAACCCACGCAAGGCCGAGTTCTATCCGCGCGTAGACAAGCAAGACTTCTGGCGCCTGGGTTATGTGGCACGGGTTTCGAATCACTCCAAGGGCGGCACGGTGGATCTGACGCTGACAGGTCCAGGGGGCCTGCCCGCCCAGACATGGAGCCCGTCGGCCACGCAAGTCGACTGTGCGGCCCCCTATGAGCAGCGTTGGCATGACGGGGCCGTCGACATGGGAACAGGTTTCGATTGCTTCGATGAACGAGCGCATACCGATAACGCGACGATCAACGCGACCGCCAGGGACAATCGCCAGCGGCTCAGTAGCGCCATGCAAAAAGAAGGGTTTTCCGGGTACGCGAAAGAATGGTGGCACTTCACCTACAGCCGGGATGATACGTTGAAGAACGTCATGGATTTCCCTATTACGCCACTGGGCTCCAGCGGCACCGAGGTGCTGGACACCAGCAACCAGCTCATTGTGGTCACGACAAAAAACTGGACTGACGTGCAGGGAATTGCCCAACGCTATGAGCGCCACGGGAAAACGTTTCAAAAATACGGAGAGTCGTTTCCGGTGGTGGTCGGCAAAAGCGGAATGGCCTGGGGCAAGGGCCTCAACGTCGTTGACCCACACGAGGGGCCGGTCAAACGTGAGGGTGATGGGAAAGCGCCTGCGGGCCTGTTCAAACTGGGAACAGCCTTTGGCTACGACAGCACGGCCGAAACCAGATTGCCTTACCTCCCCCTGACATCGACCACCGAATGCGTGGATGACAGCCACTCCAAACGCTATAACGAGCTTGTCGACGGTTCAACGGTAGCGAAGGACTGGAGCAGTTCCGAACACATGCGTCGCGAAGATGACATGTATCGAAAAGGCATTTTCATCGAGCACAACACCCCGGCGTCCCCCGCCTCAGGCTCGTGCATTTTCTTCCACATCTGGCGCGCGCCCACCTCCCCGACACTGGGTTGCACAGCCATGGACCCAGCGGACATTGCTCGCTTGTTCAGCTGGCTGGATCCTCGTCAGTCCCCGTTACTGGTTCAGATGCCCGAAGCGGAGTACGAGCACGTTCGCCAACGCTGGAACCTTCCCGAGCGTTGATGCCCACCCTGGCCCAACGAAAAAGCCCCGCCAAACAGCGTTTGGCGGGGCTTCGTTTTACAGGGCCATGTCAGCCGCTGGATTGCCTTCTTTCTGTGGTTTCGCTGGAGCAGGCGCTGCTGTTTGCGCAGCGGCTGCCTTGTCAATCACAGGCGGTGGGGCAAGTTGCAGAACCTGACTGGTGTAGGCCCATTCTTGGGCAACACGCTCAGGACTGTCGTTCAGCTTGGTGCCGTAGCTCGGAATGATCTGGTGCAGTTTTTCCTGCCAGGCCGGGGTCGCGACCTTGTCCTTGAAGACCTTCTCAAGCACGCCCAGCATGATCGGAGCCGCGGTGGACGCGCCTGGCGACGCACCCAGCAAGCCTGCGATGCTGCCGTCCTGGGAGCTGACGATCTCGGTGCCCAGTTTCAGGATGCCGCCCTTCTCTTCATCACGCTTGATGATCTGGACGCGCTGGCCGGCTTGCCACAGGCGCCAGTCTTCCTTCTTGGCGTTCGGGAAGTATTCCTTCAGAGCATTCATGCGGTCGTCGTCCGACAACATCAGCTGGCCGGCCAGGTATTCAACCAGTGGGTACTGCTCGATGCCCACCTTGGTCATTGGCCAGATGTTGAGCGGTGTCGTGCTGGTCACCAGGTCTAAGGAGGAACCTTCTTTCCGGGAGTCTAGGGAAAAGGGCTG
>CAYNGZ010000075.1:9556-18619 GCA_964396695.1 uncultured Pseudomonas sp. | reverse complement strand
CCGGCCGATGACGAAACGGTACACGCGATTCCACTGAAGGGTCTGGACCAGCACATCGCAATGGGACGCCGACAGGATCGATACGCCGATGCCAACACGCCGGGCCGCGTCGAGAAACTCGAGTACGCCGGGGTGCAGCGGGCATTGGGCGACATTCGCGTCGAAATGTTCGAGGTATCGCTGAACGATTGTCGCGAACGGCACACGCTCGAGATCGAACCCGAGCGCCGCATAAAAATCGGCAATCGGGAAATCGAACCTGGCCCGGTATTGGGTGGCGGTAATGGGCGCGACATCAAACTGCTCACCACAGCGGTTGACCGCAAAGACGGCGAGATCGATATCGTCGATCAGGGTACCGTTCCAGTCGAACACCACGTGTTCGATGCCAGAGAAATGCAGGAGATCGTCGATCATTGTCGAGTGTTCCCGGGAAGGATGGCATTGAGTGCGATGCGAGACACAATCGCCGGCGTATAAAGCCGGCTGGGCTCCATCACCAGATTGGTCACACCGATTTGGGTTTCGAGCGCACGACGATTGCTCGCCGACAGTTTTCCAAGCCCTGCGCCGTACCAATGGTGAAAGCGGGTGCGCCAGGTGCGTTTGCCGAGGGTTTCCGGAAAGCGGAAATCCTCGGTCGTGGCCATGTTCCAGGCGCCATCGACCACGCCACACAACAAGCCCTGCAGCTGACGGCAACTCAGCGAACGCGCCAATAACTCGTCGAGACGGGTATCAATGCAATCGGCCTCAAGCGCACCGATCGTCATGCCCTGGCTGTACAGCGGGTTCATGCTGCTCAAGGCATCGCCCACCACCAGCAAACCGGCGGGCCAGTGTTCGATGCGGTCATAGTGGCTGCGGCGACTGCCGGGCATCTTGAACGTGAACACCTCCGACAATGGTTCGGCGTCGCGAATGACCTCGTGGATATCCGGCACCGGCAGTGCAGCCAGCGCTTGCAGAAAATCATCCGGGTCCTTGCCGGGAAAGTGACCGAACCAGCCACCGGTCGTCACCATCCAGCGATTGCCCTCGATGGGGCTGATGACGCCCATCGAGCGCTGTGCCGGCGCGGTTGGCAGCACCAGCAGCACCTGCCATTGCTCAGCGAACGCAGGCAGGCGGCGATAGATGCGCGAGGCGTAGCCGAGTTCGGTCTTGACCACGCTGTTTTCCACGGTCCCGAAACCCGCCTCTTTCAGCCAGGTGGGCATGTGCGTGCCCCTGCCGCTGGCATCCACCAGCAGATCACAGGACAGGCTGCGCTCACCCGAACCGTCGTCGATGATCACGCCGCTCACGGCACGCTGATCGTCGGCACCGGAAAACTCGATTCGGGTCACCCGCGTGCCCGAAAGGATGTCGACCCGCGGCACCGCCGCCAGACAACGACGCAGCTGGTTATCGATCAGTCGCCGGCTGCAATAGTGGGCATAGATACCGCTGCGATAGCGATTCTTCCAGCGCCCGCCCTGGTACCACTTCACGTCGTGCCCCAGGTCCGCCACCTGGGCGCCGCTCTGCTCGAGTGCGCTCAGGATGCCGGGGAAAATGCGGTCGATGATCTGCTTGCCGCGCAACAGCAGCAAATGCACGTGATGCTCCTGGGGAACACTCTGGCGCGGACCGGTTTCGTCATGGAAATCGCTTTTTTCGATCACCGTGACACGCTCGAAACGGCGAGCCAGCACCGCGGCCGTCAGGCAGCCGGTCACACTGCCGCCAATCACCACCGCATGGCGCCCGCGCGGCGCTGATTCAGACAGGAGAGTAGTCATTGAGTACCTTGGCGATGTAATGCAGGTCGTCGTCCACCAGGTCCGGATGCAACGGCACCGTGGTCAGTGAGCGCAGCAGCCTGGCGGCGTTGGGGCAATCGCGGTGGTACCGGGCCAGCAACGGCAACTGGTACAGCGGCTGGTTGTCGTACTTGCCGATATCCGACTCGATGCCATGCCGTTGCTGGTAGTGCACCAACCGACGACCGTCATGCCCCACCGATTGCAGCAACAACGAATAGCCATTGACCTCACCACCGGCAACCACCGGTAACTCGCGAAAGGCCGGGTTGTCGAGCAACCCGAGCAGCCGTTCACGGTTCCGCAAGCGTTGTGCAAGGTGAGCCTCGAGCTGACGCGAGCGCGCCAGGCCGAGCGCCGCCTGCAGGCCACCCAATTTCAGGTTGATGCCCAGGGTTTCGCCCGTCAGGTTGCCGAAGCGCGTGTAAGCCCGAATGCGCCTGGCCCGGCTATCGTCATCGGTCATGACGAAGCCGCCCTCACCGGTCGAGATAAACTTGCAGTCGTGGGTACTGAAACAGCTGATGTCGCCGTGCTGTGCAAGCCACGTACCGTTCAACCGCGTCATGTGGGCATGGGCCAGGTCCTGAATCAGCGGGATCCCGGCATCACGCAGAAACGCCCAGGTTGCGTGCGAACGGATCGGATACCCCCACATCGGCACTTCGATGACCGCGCAGGTCCGCTCGCTGACACAGCGCTGCAGATCCTCCAGGTCAAGGCCGAAGCTGTCCGGCGCAACATCGCAAAAGACCGGTACAAGCCCCAGCGACAGAATCGGCAGCACCGTACAGATCGGGCCTGTCGGGGCGACGATGACTTCATCGCCCGGGCGGAAATCGACACCGGCCAGCGCCGCGGTCACCGATGCCGCGCCGGACGACACGGCAATCACATGCCGTACGCCGTACAACGCCGCGAGCGCCGCCTCGTATTCCTCGACAATCGACGACGTACCGGTCAGGCCCGAGCACAGGGCTCGCTCAAGCTCGCGCAGGTCGTCGAAAGTACCGTGATTGCCCTTTTGCACGATGGTTCGCAGGCTCATGGCGACACCTTCATGCCGACCAGGTCCCACAGCGCATCGTCCGCGAAGACCCGATCCACCATGCGCCGGAAGTTGGGAAACATCTTCAGCTCTGCCGTCTCCTGACGACTGAAGAAGCGGGCGTGCTCGACCTCTCTGTCGTCCGGGCAGGCACGCAGAGGGGTGGCGCACACGTAGATCAGGTCCAGGTGGTAATGCGCCCCGCGCTTGTCATCGATGTATTCGCACAGCACCCGATATGGCTGATGCAGCACGGTGACATCGGTCTCGATATCGGCGAGTGCCTCATCGCGCTCGCCGAGCAGTTCGGCACGGATGCCGGTCTCTTCGAAAATTTCCCTCAATACCGCCACGTCGGGGGTTTCGCCCTGCTCGATGTGGCCGCCCGGGTACAACCAGACCCCGAGCTTGCGGTGATGCAGCAGCAACATCTTCCGGTCCGGGTTCAGTACGAACCCGGACGCGGTGAAGTGCCGATCCAATTGCGAGCGATCGAGTGTGTCAGTCATTCACGCAGCACCGTACTGGTTGATGCGGTCGGCCATGTAGTCCAGCTCGGCGCGAGTAATATCCGGATGAACCGGGATGGTGGTCATGCCTGCCAGCAGTGCTTCAGCGTTCGGGCACTCGTTGCGGTACTGGGTGAGCGCCGGGAACTCGTAGAGCGCCTTGCAGCCGTAGCGCTTGATGTCGGACGGAATGCCGGCGTCGTCGAGGTAGTCAATGAATGCGCGGTTGTCGGCGAAGTGCAGTTCAAGATTGAGGAAGTAATAGTTCGGCTCCCCCCCTGCGATGATTTTTTTCTCGCGAACCTTGCTGTGATCCAGCTTGCCGAGGAAGTAGGCCGCGTTCTCACGGCGCTGGTCGATCTGCCCGGCCAGTGATGCCAGACGACTTTCGCCCAGGGCTGCCGGCAGCGCGGCGAGTTTGTAGTTAAGACCGAAATCTTTGCCGTTCAGGTTCCCGAAACGGCTGTAATCCCGGCTGCGTTGAGCCAGCGCATCGTCGTCGGTGAGGATGAAACCGCCCTCGCCGGTTGCCAGTGGTTTGCGCTCGTGCGTGCTGAAGCATGACAAGTCGCCGAACTGCGAAAGCGGACGGCCATGCAGGGTCGTACCGTGGGAATGGGCCAGGTCCAGGATCAGCTTGATCCCCAGCTCGTGGGTGAGCGTGCGCAGCTCATCGACTTCGGTCGGGTAGCCCCACATCGGGATATCGATGATTGCGCGGGTGCGCGACGTCATCCGCGCCTTGATCGACGCCGGGTCTGCGCCGAAGCCATGAGGCCGGGTGTCGACGAAGACCGGATTGGCGCCGGCGGCAATGATCGGATAGATGGTGCACAGCGGGCAGCTCGGCGTCAGCAGCACGTCATCGCCTGGGCCTACGCCTGCCGCATAAATCGCCACGCTGAGCGCCGCACCGCCCGACGAAACGGCGATTGCATGCCGTGCATCGAACCAGGCGGCGAGTTTGCCTTCGTATTCCGCCACCACATCACTGGTGCCCGACAGCGGGCGCTCCAGGGTTTTTTTCAGGGTCAGCAGATCGTCCGCATACACGGGGCGGTACTTATCGGAAACAGACAGTCGGGCGGTCGCGGCATTGGCAAGATTAGAGGACATTGGAGTCGGCTCCGAAGTGGGCGTTGGACTTGGCGGATTGCTCGGTGCGCAGGGACAACACAGGCGCCAGGTCGGACCGGGCTATGTCGGCGGCGCAAATCCTTTCGATGATCCTGTAGGTGGGCCGCAGGCTTTCGAAGCTCGCCTCGTAGGACGAACGGCTGCGCACGGCATCGAAGAACTTCTCCAGCTCGCCAAAATAGCCGCTGCGCTCGTACCCGGAATCCAGTGGTCCGGGCTGCCACGCACCCCGCCAGCGCTTGGCTGTGCCGGTGGCGCTGGTGCCGTGCTCCGGCTCGTGCATGGTGATATTCCAGAGGTTGTTGAGCTCGACCATCATCGAATTCGAGCTGACGATCTTCATGTCGAACTCGAAGTACGGGAACATGGTTCCGCTCAAGAGACTGACGGTGGCACCGGTGGAAAACTGCAGCTCCAGGCTCACCAACAGTGAGTCATCGTGGCGCTGAACCCGCGACTCGATATCGCGCAGCTCGCCGCCGCCGAAGGTGACACCCAGATCGATCGTGTGGATTGCCTGCGCCAGCAGGAAGGATCTCAACGTCGAATCCAGGCCCCAGAGCGGCGACGTTGGCTTGCTTGCATAGTGATTGAGCTGGATATGCACAACCTTCCCGAATTGCTCGGTACGGGTCATGTCGCGCAGTTGACGCATGGGCTTGGCAAACTTGAAGTTCATCCCGACGCCGGTGACAACGTTCGACCGGCGACTGGCCTCGATCAGGATTTCCAGCTCCGCGAGGGTGAAGCAGGGTGGTTTTTCGACAAACACATGGACGCCCTTGGCCATGGCCTTGAGCGCGAGATCACGGTGTGCCTGAGGTGGGCATGCCATGACGACAGCATCGATCGAGCTGGACGCCAGCATCTCGTCGAAATCGTCCGTTATCGACACATGCGAGATGAAGCGATGAATCTGTCCGGCACGCGTGAGATCGCTGTCACAGACCGCCACGATACGTATGTCCGGCATTTGCAGAAGCGTGGGCAACAGATTTTCTTGCATCTGTGCGCCGAGGCCAACGATGCCAACTCTGAGTACAGTCATTACCATCTCCATCCTGGAAAATTGGGAACTGCTTCGTAGAAAGGTTGGACGAACGCCTACGCGGATGCCGACCCGGATCACCCTTTGGGTAAGCCGAATCAATCCAGCGTTCGTTTTAAAGCGGGCAGGATTGCCCTAAATCGGGGGCTCGCGATGGCTGCAAAGACCACCACCGCTGCGCACATTCACACGGTTGCCTGATATCACCCAGGCAGGGAACGCGGGCGTGTTCGGCAACGGTCCGGCACGATGGGCATACAGGCAGTTGCAAGAGGCAGGCATAAAGCCGAAGGAACGGATCTTGAAAGCGTCCGGGGACCGAAGGTGTCGCGAAGTGTTATAGCCCGAGTCCATTGCGCAGGAGGCAAAAACCTTTATGGACCGGTCGCACATGCCATCGAAAAGGCAATGGCGACGTTCTTGCAGATAAGCATGCATGAGCCGAATCTTCCTTGAAGTACACCTTCGTTCATCCGTGATCTGCAGGTGCTCAATCTCCGTGAGCACCTGAGGCAGCACATCGTATAAACAATGTGTGGCTCTATGTGTAGATCACACACCCGAATCCCGCAACCCATGTGCTTAGATCGAAAGTTCATATAAGACTGATGAATATTGCCATATAGGCTGGCTCAAGGCGTTTCCAGGGCCGAACCAGAGGAATGGGCACCAGCAGCGCCCGATTGGTCCACATGAAACCATTCAGCCACGAGCGTTTAATTCACGATGAACGGCAGATTATTGCGGCGCCCCGCTCCCGTTCCCGTTCCCGTTCCCCAACCGGGAGCATGGCGCTCACAAGGTTGCCAGCATCATTTGTCATCCATCTTTTTTTCCGGCGATTGCGGCCGGTACTCCGAGCTTTCTTCAGCGCTCGGCGCTTCAGGGAGATGCCCTGGAGTGAACACATGGGTCAGCAAGTCTTTGGCATCGATTTCGGTGACGCCAGGAACCGAACGGGCGAGACTGACGACCCGCTCGCACTCTTTACGGGTGTTAACCCGACCGCTCAATGCCACCGCACCCGCATGGGTTTTGACAGTGACATGCAGGCCGAGCGTCGGTTCTGCAAAGGCCAGGGCCGACTTCACCCGGGTAGTGATCCACGCATCGTGAACGGCCACTCCCAGATCATGAGAGTAATGCTGGAAGGAGTGAGTTTTCATGGCAGGACCCTCTCTCGCGTAAACAGACGTACTTATCGTCCCATTTGCGGTGCCGCCCTTTACCTGTCAGGCGAGCCTCATCGATACCGGACTCATGTGGAGTATTCGTCACGCAAACACGGACACAGGTTAATTATAGTGCGGCCATTGCCAACGGTCAGTGCGCGGCCTCGTGAACGTCCACCTGGGTCATGCCGCTTGAAGGCGGCACATTAAATGTCGTACGCAACCTGATGCTGTCATTGCCTTTCCCACCTGAAGCGGGGGGCCGCCAGAGACGCGGTTCTGCTGCCGACCCAGGAGCCTTGAAAACGAATCGACTAGGCTGTGCAGGGAAATCCGCACGACCTGTTGGAGGTTTCCCATGCAGCTTGAAGGTTCCTGCCATTGTGGCTCAGTGTCGTTCAGCCTGAGCAGCGCCCACCCCTACCCGTATCAACGCTGTTACTGCTCGATCTGCCGCAAGACCCAGGGTGAATCGCTGATTACAGCAAAAACCGGCCTCGCGGGCCGGTTTTCAGAGAACTTTCATGTTCTTAAGAGTTTTTAACAATTTGCCTGATTTCGTTCATAGACTTGCCGCAGGCACACCACTGTGAAAACGGAACTCGACGTCCGGGGACTCGATCAGTTCCTGTTCGGCGGCGCGAACCTTGTCGATCACCTGAGCGATATCCCTGGCGTCGCCATACTGGTAGGCCAGCTTCAGATACCCCTGGAAGTGCCGGGCCTCGCTTTTCAGCAGGCCGAAGTAGAACGTGCCCAGTTCTTCGTCAAGGTGCGGCACCAGAGCTTCGAAACGCTCGCAACTGCGCGCTTCGATAAACGCCCCGACCACCAGCGTGTCCACCAGCTTCACCGGTTCGTGGCTACGCACCACTTTGCGCAAGCCCGAGGCATAACGACCGGCAGACAGTTGGCGCAGTTCGATCCTGCGCTTTTTCATCAGGCGCATGACCTGCTCGTGATGCACCAGTTCCTCCCGGGCCAGACGCGACATCAGGTTGATCAGGTCGACATGGGAATGGTACTTGGCAATCAGGCTGAGCGCGGTGCTGGCGGCCTTGAACTCGCAGTTCTTGTGGTCGATCAGCAGGGTTTCCTGATCCGCCAATGCCGCCTGAACCCAGCCGTCGGGTGTGCGGCAGCCAAGGAACTCGTGGATTTCAGGCAGGTTCATCGGGCAGGACCACACAACGGGACGGTAGTGATTTCGAAAATCGCAGACATGGGGCTCACAGCAAAGAGGTTCACAGCGAAGGGCGCCGATTATACCGGCCTCTGAGCAGACCACCAGCCATCGCCCTTGATATGCATCAAGACCCGGGCTCGCGACCAGCAACTATAGTTGTGCAACGACGTGTTTTTTCATTCACCGGAGATTCCGACCATGCAAGCCATCCGCAGCATCCTGGTGGCCATTGAGCCCTCGCCCAACGAAAGCCTGGCCCTCAAACGCGCCAAGCTGATCGCTGGGGTGACTCAGGCGCATCTGCATTTGCTGATCTGCGATAAAGAGCACGACCACTCGGCACTGTTGAGCGTGCTCAAGGCCAGCCTGGTGCAAGACGGCCATAGTGTCACCACCGAGCAAGCCTGGAACAAAAGCCCGCATGAAACCATCATCGATGTGCAGCAGGCCGAAGGTTGCGGGCTGGTGATCAAGCAACACTTCCACGACAACCCGCTGAAAAAAGCTTTGCTCACCCCGGAAGACTGGAAGCTGCTGCGTTATTGCCCCTGTGCCGTACTGATGGTCAAGACCGAGAAGCCCTGGGCCGAAAAAGTCATACTCGCCGCCGTCGATGTCGGCAACTCGGACGAAGAACACCGTCGTCTGCACGCCAGCATCATTGATCTCGGCTACGACATCGCGAGCCTGGCGAAGGGCCATCTGCATGTGATCAGCGCCCATCCGTCGCCGATGCTTTCAGCTGCCGACCCGGTGTTCCAGCTCAAGGAAACCATCGAGGCCCATTATCGCGAGCAGTGCAAGGCGTTCCAGGCCGAGTTCGACATCGACGATGAGCACCTGCATATCGAAGAAGGCCCGGCCGATGTACTGATTCCCTATATCGCCCATAAATTGCAGGCATCGGTGACGGTCATCGGCACCGTAGCGCGTACCGGGTTCTCGGGGGCGTTGATCGGTAATACCGCGGAAGTGGTGCTCGATACGCTGAAAAGCGATGTGCTGGTGCTCAAGCCGCAGGAGATCATGGATCACCTGGAGGAATTGGCGACCCGCGGCAAGTAAGCTCAAAAGATCGCAGCCTGCGGTGATCGCGTTCCTCTATAGGAGGGGCCGCCCCCTCTTCGAGGCCGCGCTGTCGCGCAAGGAACATGGGCC
>CAYNGZ010000075.1:0-9546 GCA_964396695.1 uncultured Pseudomonas sp. | reverse complement strand
TAATATATAAATCAATAAGTTATTTTTTGTTCCATAAGAGCTGCCGCAGGCTGCAATCTTTTCAGTCGCCAAACGCATCCTTGAGAAACCCCGGCGCGATGTAGCGCTGGTAATGCGCCTCCGACAGCAGGAAGAACTCCCGATCGATGGCGTCGCGCAGCTCCGGCAGGCTCCAGTCACGAAACTCCGGCAACAAGACCATCCCATAGGCTTCCAGATTGTTGATCACCCGCGCACCACGGGCGATCAACTGGTACGCCCAGCAATATTCCGACTGATGGGGTACGAAGCGGATCTTGCGTTGCTCCAGCTGCGTTCTCAGCAGCGCCGGATCGAAAATTTCCACCTTGGCGGCCATGACCTGGGACAACAGCTGCTCAAGACGCAGCCAGACGGCGCGTTTTTCTTCCTCGTTGTAACCGTTCCAGTGAATCACTTCATGGTGGAAACGCTTGCAGCCACGGCACACCAGATCACCGTAAACGGTAGAACAGAGGCCGACGCAGGGAGTCTTGATGGTCTGATTGGGCATAGGTAGGCAAAACGCGAGAAAGCAAAACAGGCCGGCATGTTAGCCCTTTGTCTAACATTCATCACCCCTCAAACTTCAACACCCCAACTTACCTTTAAATTTTTTTTGCCGTAGAATCAGCCAGCCTTTTAAGGCGCCAATGTCCGTTAGAAGCTGTTTTCAAAGCGTCACGAGCACAGTCGTTCCTTCAGAGCGGTGTTGGCGAAGGGTTTTTCCAGCGGGGAAAAGCCCAACGCCAACCCTCATCAGCTCCCCGTTCTGCAGGCGTAAAACTTTGAAAGCAGCTTCTGTAAGGAATTGTCGGTAATTCTGGCCAAGCGGCCCACAACGCCGCGCGGCGCATGAGTACGACAATTTCGGGATGAGCGTCCCGGACACCCATTTGGGACCACTGATGAGGGTAATAACTGTGCTTGAAGCCTACCGCAAACATATCGAAGAGCGCGCAGCACTGGGTATCGTTCCCCAGCCGCTTAACGCCGAACAAACTGCAGGCCTGGTTGAGCTGCTGAAGAATCCCCCGGCTGGCGAAGAAGCTTTCCTCGTTGACCTGATCACCAATCGCGTACCACCAGGAGTGGACGAAGCTGCCTACGTCAAGGCCGGTTTCCTGTCCGCCATCGCCAAGGGCGAAGCCACCTCGCCGCTGATCGACAAGAAACGCGCCGTCGAGCTGCTGGGCACCATGCAGGGCGGCTACAACATCGCCACCATGGTTGAACTGCTGGACAACGCCGAACTGGCCGCCGTCGCCGCCGAACAGCTCAAGCACACTCTGCTGATGTTCGACGCCTTCCACGACGTGGCCGAAAAAGCCAAGGCAGGCAATGCCCACGCCAAGGCCGTGCTGGAATCCTGGGCCGCCGGCGAGTGGTTCACCAACAAGCCAGCCATCGCCGACAAGTACAGCCTGACCGTTTTCAAGGTGCCAGGCGAAACCAACACCGACGACCTGTCCCCTGCCCCGGACGCCTGGTCGCGCCCTGACATCCCGCTGCACGCCCTGGCCATGCTGAAAATGGCCCGTGACGGCATCGTGCCTGAGCAACAAGGCGCCATCGGCCCGCTCAAGCAGATCGAAGAAGTCAAGGCCAAAGGCTTCCCGGTGGCCTACGTCGGTGACGTGGTCGGTACCGGTTCTTCCCGTAAATCCGCGACCAACTCGGTGCTGTGGTTCTTCGGCGACGACATCCCTTACGTGCCGAACAAGCGCGCCGGCGGCTTCTGCTTCGGCTCGAAAATCGCTCCGATCTTCTACAACACCATGGAAGACGCCGGCGCACTGCCGATCGAGTTCGACGTCTCGAACCTGAACATGGGCGACGTCATCGACGTTTACCCGCACGCCGGCAAGGTGTGCAAGCACGGCACCGACGACGTCATCACCACCTTCGCACTGAAGACCCCGGTGCTGCTGGACGAAGTCCGCGCCGGCGGCCGTATCCCGCTGATTGTCGGCCGTGGCCTGACCGAGAAGGCGCGTGCCGAGCTGGGCCTGGGCCCGACCGATCTGTTCAAGCTGCCTGAAGCACCTGTCGACACCGGCAAGGGCTACACCCTGGCGCAGAAGATGGTCGGCAAGGCTTGCGGCCTGCCGGAAGGTAAAGGCGTACGTCCTGGCACCTACTGCGAACCGAAGATGACCACCGTCGGTTCCCAGGACACCACCGGTCCAATGACCCGTGACGAACTGAAAGACCTGGCGTGCCTGGGCTTCTCCGCTGATCTGGTGATGCAGTCCTTCTGCCACACCGCGGCTTATCCAAAGCCGATCGACGTGACCACCCACCACACCCTGCCTGACTTCATCATGACCCGTGGCGGCGTATCGCTGCGTCCGGGCGACGGCGTGATCCACTCGTGGCTGAACCGCATGCTGCTGCCGGACACCGTCGGTACCGGTGGTGACTCGCACACCCGTTTCCCGATGGGCATCTCGTTCCCGGCCGGTTCCGGTCTGGTCGCGTTCGCCGCTGCCACCGGCGTCATGCCGCTGGACATGCCGGAATCGATTCTGGTCCGCTTCAAGGGCAAACTGCAACCTGGCATCACCCTGCGTGACCTGGTTCATGCCATCCCTTACTACGCGATTCAGAAAGGTCTGCTGACCGTCGAGAAGAAAGGCAAAAAGAACGCCTTCTCCGGCCGCATCCTGGAAATCGAGGGCCTGGACGAGCTGACCGTTGAACAGGCATTCGAACTGTCCGACGCCTCCGCAGAACGTTCTGCCGCCGGTTGCACCATCAAGCTGCCGGAAAAGGCCATCGCCGAGTACCTGCAGTCGAACATCACCCTGCTGCGCTGGATGATCGGCGAAGGCTACGGCGATGCCCGCACCATGGAACGTCGTGCCCAGGCGATGGAAGCCTGGCTGACCAACCCGCAGCTGATGGAAGCCGACAAGGACGCCGAGTACGCTGAAGTGATCGAGATCGATCTGGCCGACATCAAGGAGCCTGTGCTCTGCGCGCCGAACGACCCGGACGACGCCCGTCTGCTCTCCAGCGTTGCCGGCGAGAAGATCAACGAAGTGTTCATCGGTTCGTGCATGACCAACATCGGTCACTTCCGCGCTGCCGGTAAACTGCTGGATCAGGTCAAGGGTCAGCTGCCAACCCGTCTGTGGCTGTCGCCGCCGACCAAGATGGACGCTCACCAACTGACCGAAGAAGGCTACTACGGCATCTACGGCAAGGCTGGCGCGCGCATGGAAATGCCGGGCTGCTCGCTGTGCATGGGTAACCAGGCACGCGTTGAGCCGAACAGCACCGTGGTCTCGACCTCGACCCGTAACTTCCCGAACCGTCTGGGCGACGGCGCGAACGTCTACCTGGCTTCGGCCGAGCTGGCGTCGGTGGCTTCGATCCTGGGTCGCCTGCCGACCGTCGAGGAGTACATGGAATACGCTGGCAAGATCGACAGCATGGCGGCCGACGTTTACCGCTACCTGTCCTTCGACCAGATCGCCGAGTTCCGTGAAGCTGCTGCGAACGCCAAGATTCCGGTCGTTCAAGCCTAACGTTACAACGCCATGAAAGACGCCGCGCATCGTAAGGTGCGCGGCGTTTTTTATGCCTGAACGTTCTGCTCCTGCGTCTTGAGCGCGGCCTGAACCGCACCGTCAACACTCAAATCGCTGAGAATGACGTGCGTACGCTCCGCCTTCGGCAGCGCCGCCAGCACGGCTTGCGCTTCATTCTTGAGACGCGCCAACACCAGATGCTTGCCTTCGTTGCGTACCCGCAGGAAGAACTCCTGCAACGCCTCGATGCTGGTGCCGTCCAGGTCCGGTGACTCCTCCAGACTGAGAATCACGGTATGAATCGGTGTTTCAGCGTGTCGGATCAGTCGTAAAGCGCCGCCCAGAATCCGCTCGACGTTGGCGAAAAACAGCGCTTCGCCCGGCCGGACAATCAGCATCCCCGGCACGGTCTTGGCCAATGGATGACGCTGCATATCAACAAAGTCGTGCCCGGTGCCGATATGCCCGAGAATCTGGATATCCGCCGCCGACAGTTGCTTGAGCATCAGCAGCACACTGATCGCCACCGCCACCAGCAAACCGTCCAGCACTCCCAACACCAGCACGGCCGCCACGGCACACATCACCAGCAGGCGATCGCGTCGCCAGACGAAATAACGCCCCAGCGGTTGCAGACTCAAGCCACGGCCCAGCGCATGCATGACGATCGCAGCCAGTATCGGCTCCGGGGTCAAGGCAATGTAAGGCAGCACCGTCAGGACGATAGCCAGCACCACCGTTGCTGCCACACCTCCGGCCAAACGCGATGTCGCACCGGCGGCCTCATTGGCGGAAGTCGCGGAGTACCCCGCCCCTGCCGGCATCCCGTGAAACAGTCCGGACAACAGGTTGGACGCCCCCAACGCCAGCAGATCCCGGTTCGAGGACACCCGATCACCATGTTTGAGTGCGAAGGAACTGATCGAGCCATAGGACTCCGCATACAGGATCATCACCATGGCAAAACCCAACTCCCCCAGGCGCAGCCAGTCGGCAAAGGGCAACACCGGCAGCTTCGGGACTTCCAGACTCAGGTCGATGACGCCGATCAGCTTGACCCCATAGGCCGGCAGGTTCAGCCATTGTCCTGCCGCAATGCCGATCACCACCACCAGCAAGCCGCCTGGCAGATGCCGGAACCGCCCAAACAACCACAGCAATGCCAACGCCACTGCGGCCACACCGGCGGCGGCCCAGTTCCACTGCGGCAATTGCTCCAGCAACTGCGGCAAAAAGCGAATCAGGTTGTTGTCGCTCAGGTGCACGCCCACGACACTGGCCACTTGTTTGAGAATGATCGTCAGCGCCAGACCAAACGCAAAGCCGCGCAATACCGGCTTGGCGATGAACGACGTGACACTGCCGAGCTTGAACAGACCGGCCAGTAAAAAGAACACCCCGGTGACCAGGACCAGCCCGATGGCCAGGCTGGCGCGCAGTTGCGGATCACCATCAGCCAGCGTCGCGGTGGCGGCTGCCAGCACCGCAGCGGATGAAGAGGTCGCGGAAACGATGGCAAACCGGCTGGTGCCAAACAATCCATAGCAGAGCAAACCGGCGAACAGGGCAATCACCCCGGCCTGAGGCGCCAGGGCCGCGATACTCGAATAAGCGACAGCCTCTGGCAGCAACAGACCGGCAATCGACAACCCGGCCAACAGGTCCTGCCCGCGGTTCGGGCATTCGGTCGTGTTTCCGGTTGGGGCAATCGGTGGTTCAGTCGGCAATCCGGTGTCTCCAGACAAGCGATTCCAAGCCGGCCAGATCCTCGACGACGGCACAAAACAGACTGCCTATCTCGTTGTTTTGCAGGCACAAGCGTAGCCCTTAATCGGCCATCGGTCACGGACGAGAACGCGTCGACCGGACGTTTCACAGCGGCATTTCCAGTACCTGCCGGGCAACGCGACCTACCAGATCAGGTAGTTGTCCGGAACCTGAGTGCTTGTTAAAAATCTTCACGACGTTCAACCCCGAACAGGTTTGTGCTGTCTGGCGATCAAGCGTTTTTCGAAGTCAATGCTGGAGATGTTGTGATGTCGAGTGCCCCCTGGGTGATCAGTAACGTATTCAAGCACTATCGGATCTACGTCGAACGACTCGGCAACGACCCACGCCGCAAAACCGTGATGCTGGTCAATGGTGCGATGGCGACGACTGCAGCGTTCGCCCGAACCAGCAGATGCCTGGCAGAACATTTCAATGTCGTGCTGTTCGACTTGCCGTTTGCCGGTCAGTCGCGCCCGCACAACCCGGATCAAGGGCTGGTGAGCAAAGAGGATGAAGTCGGGATTCTGCTGGCACTGATCGAACGCTTCGAGGTCAACCACCTGGTGTCGAGCTCCTGGGGCGGCATTTCAACGCTGCTGGCCCTCACGCATAACCCGCCGAGCATCGTCAGCTCGGCGTTCACTTCGTTCGCTCCCGGCCTCAACCGCGCCATGCTCGACTACGTGAAACGCGCTCAGGCGCTGATTGAACAGGATGACAAGTCAGCCATCGGCCACCTGCTCAATGACACCATCGGCAAGTACCTGCCCCAGCGCCTGAAAGTTGCCAATCACCAGTACATGGCCTCGCTGGCCAATACCGAGTTCCAGCAAGCGCGCTTTCATATCCGGCAAGTACTGCACCTCAACGAAAACGATTACCTGCAGCGCTTCAGCGACATTGCCAGCCCCGTGCATTTCATCAACGGCAGCTGGGACGAATACACGCCTGCCAAAGAGGCGCTGCAATTTCGGCACTACATTGCCGCTTGCAGCTTTTCGGCGATCGAAGATACCGGACACTTCCTGGACCTGGAATCGAAAGACTCGGCGGCCCGGATGCATAGTGCACTGCTGGGCCATTTGCTCAATCGCCCAGTCGGGTCTGTGCAGGCACACAGGTCCAATGTCCTCCGCTTTCGTTGCGCCTGAAACCAGAAGACAAGCGAGCCAAAGCGCTCGCGATGGTCATAAAGGTGTCATTAAACATTGACAGCGAGTCGTCGTGGAGTAGATTCCCTCCTGTGCACGGAATCAAGGCGACTGCCATGGAAAAGGATAGAGATTTCATGCATTGGTGGAATGACCTGCGCATGAAAATACTCGAGCAACAGGAAGCGCCAGGGATTTTTGCGCTTCTGGAACAGGAAGTTCAGCACCTGGGTTTTGATTACTACGCTTACGGAGTACGCCATTCGATCCCCTTTACCCGACCCAAAACCGAGATCTACGGCTCTTACCCCACGCAATGGCTGGAGCATTACCAACAGCAAAACTATGCAGCCATCGATCCCTCGTTCCTCAACGGGTTGCGCTCAAACCAGTTGATCGTATGGAACGATGCCCTCTTCGACCGCAGCCCCAACCTGTGGCATGAAGCTCAGGACTGGGGCCTGCGCGTCGGAGTGACCGTGCCCGCTCATGCGCCGAACAACGCGTTGTGTGTGCTCTCGGTGGCACGCGATCAGACGGCCATTGCCGAGGCGCAGTACGAGGAAATCCACTTGCGCCTGCGCTGCATCGTCGAGCTGGTGACGTCACGGCTCAGCGACATCGGGCACCCTCAGACGATCGGCGACATGATCGAGCTCAGCCAGCGCGAGCGGGAAATTCTGCAATGGACCGCAGACGGCAAAAGCTCCGGTGAAATTGCGCTGATCCTCGGCATTTCGGTGAATACCGTGAATTTTCATCTGAAGATCGTTCAGAAAAAATTCGGTGCCTCCAACAAGACCCTGGCTGCCGCCTATGCTGCGGTACTGGGGCTGATCTAAAGCATTCAAATACGATAAGGATATCGCCCCATGATCACCGTGATTTCACGGCACCATCACGAGCTCTCCCCCAGCCTGCATGACGACCTGGGCCGTTACCGACACAAGGTATTCATCAAGCGCCTCGGCTGGCAGCTTGCGTCCGGTAGTGCGTTGCCGGGCCGTGAGTTCGATCAGTTTGACCACAACGAAACGCGCTACATCATTGCCCTTGACCCACAGCAGCATATCCACGGTTGCGCCCGGCTGTTGCCGACCACTGAACCGTATCTGCTGTCCGAGGAGTTTGCCTTTCTCTGCGACCGACCGGCCCCACGGCGCAACGATACCTGGGAAATATCGCGTTTTGCCGCCAGTGCACTTGAACAGGGGAAACTGCCCATGCGGGTGTTCTGGAACAGTTTGAACACGGCCTGGGAACTGGGCGCGAACGAGGTGGTAGCGGTCACCACGCCATCACTGGAGCGTTACTTCTTGCGTCATGGCGTACTGCTGAGACGTCTTGGCCAACCGCAATGGGTGAACCAGGAACAGGTGCTGGCCCTGAGCTTTGCGGCGTATCAAAAAAACGGCCGCGCCGCGCTTCACGCGCAGTCTGCGGCCGTTACTTCACTCAACCAGGTGTTCAGACGCAGCGGCCCGGCACAGACTAGCCGGGCCAGGCCGCTACACACTCAGGCTGCCAGCGAGTAGATCAGCGCCGAAATGGCCACCAGCCCCACCAGCATCACGAAGACGTTGGAGGCCTGGCCGCGATAACGGGCCATGGCAGGCACCTTGCGGATCGCATACATCGGCATCAGGAACAGAATCGCCGCGATGACCGGGCCACCGAGGGTTTCGATCATCCCCAGGATGCTCGGGTTCAGCGTGGCGACGATCCAGCAGACCACCAGCATGAACGCAGCGGTCATACGATCCAGGGTCTTGGGGGCCGGGCGGCGACCACTCTTGACGATCAGCCCCTTGAGGCCTTCGCTGGCGCCGATGTAGTGACCCAGGAACGACTTGGAAATGGCCACGAACGCAATCAACGGCGCGGCGAACGCGATCGTCGGATTGCTAAAGTGGTTGGCCAGGTACGACAGGATCGACAGGTTCTGCGCCTTGGCCTCGGCCAATTGTTCTGGCGACAGAGTCAGCACGCAGCTGAAGACGAAGAACAGCACCATCACCACCATCAGGGCATGAGCGCGAGACAGGATCTGCGAGCTGCGTTCTTCGGCGCGCACGCCATAACGACGCTTCTGGTCCACCGCAAACGCCGAGATGATCGGCGAGTGGTTGAACGAGAACACCATCACCGGAATCGCCAGCCACAGCGTGTGGATCAGCGCCGAGGGTTCGGGCAGTGTGCTGGCGGTGGTGAGGATGCCGCCGTTCCAGTGCGGAATCAGGAACACCGCCAGAAACAGCAGCGCAACAATGAACGGGTACACCATCAGGCTCATGGCCTTGACGATCACCTGCTCGCCACACCGCACCACGGCCAGCAGGCCGAGAATCAGCACGAACGACAGAATCGCCCGCGGTGGCGGCATGATGTGCAACTGGTGCTCAAGGAAACTGCCCACGGTGTTGGTCAGGGCAACGCTATAGATCAGCAGGATCGGGAAGATCGCAAAGAAGTACAGCAACGTGATCAGGGCGCCGGCCTTGATCCCGAAATGCTCTTCGACGACCTCAGTGATGTCTGCGCCCGCGCGACCGGATAACACGAAGCGGGTCAGCCCACGGTGTGCATAAAAGGTCATGGGGAATGCCAGCAACGCCAGAATCAACAGCGGCCAGAAGCCGCCAAGACCTGCGTTGATCGGCAAAAACAGGGTACCCGCACCAATCGCCGTGCCAAACAGGCCCAGCATCCAGGTGGTGTCATGGCGGTTCCAGCTGCTGAGGCTCGCTGGTGCCGCCGCTTCATAGCGTTCATCAACGCTATTGGCCTGATCATTCATCCGGTCAGATCTCCGCATTCCGGTCACTTGCCACTCGGTCAGGACGAGTCAGAAAAGGCTGACAGGCAGCGCCCTGGCCGAAACAGGGGCGTGATTCTCCGGGATTAATGAGCAGAAGCAAAGACTTAGCTGAGGAATGGTTATGCGGATCAGATGATCAGAAAATGGCTTTTATCGCCACAGCCCACAAAAACCGCCGCCTGAACGCGAGAAATCCGAAGAAGCTGCTTAATGGGATCGCTCAATACGCTAACCGAGCACAATCAGTAATCGC
>CAYNGZ010000074.1:0-18699 GCA_964396695.1 uncultured Pseudomonas sp. | reverse complement strand
TAAGTTATTTTTTGTTCCATAAGAGCTGCCGCAGGCTGCGATCTTTTGATCTTCACTCCAGACAAACAAAAACGCCCCCGGCCTTTCGACCGGGGGCGTTTTCGTTACGCCTGGGCTAATTACGCCTTGGCTTTCTTGGCAGCACGGGTACGCTCGCTTTCGTCCAGGATCTTCTTGCGAAGACGGATGGACTTAGGCGTCACTTCACACAATTCATCGTCCTGGATAAATTCCAGAGCCTGTTCCAGGGTGAAGCGAACAGGTGGAACCAGGGCGATGGTTTCGTCTTTACCCGAAGCACGCATGTTGTCGAGCTTCTTGCCTTTGGTTGGGTTCACGCCCAGGTCGTTGTCACGGCTGTTCAGACCAACGATCTGACCGTTGTAGATTTCCTGGCCGTGTTCAACGAACAGCTTGCCACGCGCCTGCAGGGTTTCCAGGGAGTAGGTCAGCGCCTTGCCGGTTTCAACCGAAACCAGTACGCCGTTCTGACGGCCGGACATGTCGCCGGACTTCATCACGTCGTAACGGTCGAAGATCGACGTCAGGATACCTGCACCGGAGGTCAGGGTCAGGAACTCGTTACGGAAACCGATCAGGCCACGGGCCGGGATGTTGTACTCAAGGCGCACACGGCCCTTGCCATCCGGAACCATGTTGGTCAGGTCGCCTTTACGCAGACCCATTTGCTCCATGATCGAGCCCTGCGCTTCTTCCGGCAGGTCGATGGTCACGTTTTCGTACGGTTCGTGCTTCACGCCGTCAACCTGACGGATGATCACTTCCGGACGACCTACGGCCATTTCGAAGCCTTCGCGACGCATGGTTTCGATCAGTACCGACAGGTGCAGCTCACCACGGCCGGACACCTTGAACTTGTCAGCCGAGTCGCCTTCTTCAACACGCAGTGCAACGTTGTACAGCAGCTCTTTGTCCAGACGTTCCTTGATGTTACGGCTGGTGACGAACTTGCCTTCCTTACCGCAGAACGGCGAATCGTTGACCTGGAAGGTCATGGAAACGGTCGGCTCGTCGACGGTCAGCGGCTTCATCGCTTCAACGTTGTTGATGTCGCACAGAGTGTCGGAGATGAACAGCTCGTCGAAACCGCTGATGCAAACGATGTCGCCGGCAGCCGCTTCTTCAACGTCGATACGGTGCAGACCGTGGTGACCCATCAGCTTCAGGATACGACCGTTACGCTTCTTGCCGTCGGCGTCGATAGCCACGACCGGCGTGTTCGGCTTGACGCGACCACGAGCGATACGGCCAACACCGATAACACCCAGGAAGCTGTTGTAGTCCAGAGCGGAGATCTGCATCTGGAACGGACCGTCGCGGTCGACTGCCGGCGCAGGTACGTTGTCGACGATCGACTGGTACAGCGGGGTCATGTCTTCAGCCATCTCGGTGTGGTCCAGACCGGCAATACCGTTCAGGGCCGAGGCGTAGACGACTTTGAAGTCCAGCTGTTCTTCGGTGGCACCCAGGTTGTCGAACAGGTCGAAGATCTGGTCCAGAACCCAGTCCGGACGCGCGCCTGGACGGTCAACCTTGTTGATGACCACGATTGGACGCAGGCCGGCTTCGAAAGCCTTCTTGGTCACGAAACGGGTTTGCGGCATAGGGCCGTCTTGAGCGTCAACCAGCAGCAGAACGGAGTCGACCATCGACATTACGCGTTCAACTTCGCCGCCGAAGTCGGCGTGGCCCGGGGTGTCCACGATGTTGATGTGGTAGCCGTTCCAGTTGATGGCGGTGTTTTTCGCCAGAATGGTAATACCGCGCTCTTTTTCCTGGTCGTTGGAGTCCATCACGCGCTCGTCGTTGAGCTCGTTGCGCTCCAGGGTGCCGGATTGACGCAGGAGTTTGTCTACCAGGGTGGTCTTGCCATGGTCAACGTGGGCAATGATGGCGATGTTGCGTAGATTTTCGATCACTTGTGTATCTCGATCAGAGGATTCGGTGTGCTGACAAGTCTTGGCAGCGATTAACAGTAGCGTCCGTGAAAGCCGTTACAGCTTGACGGCGGCGTCGGGGGGCCGGTGACGCAGGCCACAGGCAAACAGCCCCGGGCACTTAGCTCGGTCGATAAACGCGCACATTGGCATGCCCCTCACTGAGCAAATGGTGGGCATGCAGGCGACTCATCACGCCTTTGTCGCAATACAGCAGGTACTGGCGAGTAGGGTCCAGTTCCTTGAAACGAGCGTTCAAAGCATAAAACGGCATCGTTTGTACCTCGATACCAGCGAGTTCCAGCGGGTCGTCCTCGGCGGCATCCGGGTGACGGATGTCGATGATGATCTGACCGGCCAGCGCTTCACTGACTTCTTCAACCTGCACGTCCTGGCCCAATTCGTCGATCACCCGATCGATCGGCACCAGTTTGGCGTTCTCGAGCGCACGCTCGAGCACTGCCATGTCGAATTCTTTCTCTTCATGCTCCACGCGATAGCGCTTGGCGTGGGTCTTGGGGTTCACCGAAATGACCCCGCAGTACTCCGGCATGTGCCTGGCGAAGTCGGCGGTACCGATTTCGTTGGCCTGGTCGATGATGTCCTGCTTGTGGCTGGCGATCAGCGGGCGCAACACCAGCTTGTCGGTCACGCAGTCGATCACCGACAGGTTCGGCAGCGTCTGGCTGGAAACCTGGGAAATCGCTTCGCCAGTGACCAGCGCTTCGATGTTCAGCCGATCAGCGATCCGGGACGCAGCGCGCAACATCATACGCTTCAATACTACGCCCATATGACTGTTATCGACTTTGCCGAGAATTTCTCCCAGCACTTCTTCGAACGGCACACTGACAAATAACACGCGCTGAGAGCTGCCGTACTTCTTCCAGATGAAGTGCGCGACTTCCATCACGCCCAATTCGTGGGCACGCCCGCCGAGGTTGAAGAAGCAGAAATGGCTCATCAGCCCGCGGCGCATGATCTGGTAAGCCGCGACGGTGGAATCGAACCCGCCGGACATCAGCACCAGGGTCTGCTCCAGCGCGCCCAGCGGGTAACCGCCGATGCTGTTGTGCTGGCTGTGGATCACGAACAACCGTTGGTCGCGAACTTCGATGCGGACTTCGATTTCAGGCTTTTTCAGGTCAATCCCGGCGGCACCGCACTGGCGGCGCAACTGGCTGCCGACATATTTCTCAATATCTATCGAGCTGAATGGGTGCTTGCCGGCACGCTTGCAGCGCACCGAAAAAATCTTCCCGGCCAGCGACTCACCGAAGTGCTGCTTGCACTTGGCGACGATGTCGTCGAAGTCGCCCAACGGGTACTCGTCGACCTGCAGGAAATGCGCGATACCCGGCATGCAGCTCAGGCGCTCGGTCATATCCTTCAAGGCTTTGGGGTCACTGACCTGCGTTTCCAGCTCGAGGTTGTCCCACACGCCGTTCACCACCACGGCCGGGTCCAGATCGCGGAGCACGGCACGGATGTTCTTGGCCAACTGACGGATGAAACGCGTCCGTACCGGGCGGCTCTTGATGGTGATCTCGGGAAAGACTTTTACGATTAGTTTCATGAAAACAGCGCGCGCAGGGCCAGCCGAAAAAAGGGGGGCGCGGATTATAGCGGAAATTGCTCAAGGTTTAACCAGTTAATATGCAGAAGGTTTTCAGCGCACCAAAACAGGTCATTTGTGCAATTGAGCGCTACATTACAGGGCGATATTTCCCGTTTTAAAACGCTTTGCACCTTATATAAGCGTGACATTGGGGCACAAAGCCCAAGTCGGAGCACTGGCATGCAATTTGCTCACTTGTGAGGCAGGTTGCCATGGCAGAGTATTCGCGCCGGCATCACCCACATTCTAAGGGCACTCCACTACCCGCCCGAAGCCACCCGGAGGACACTATGTCGAAGTCGGTTCAACTCATCAAAGATCATGACGTCAAGTGGATTGATCTGCGCTTCACGGACACCAAAGGCACTCAGCACCACGTGACCATGCCGGCTCGCGATGCGCTGGATGAAGATTTCTTCGAAATCGGCAAAATGTTCGACGGTTCCTCCATCGCCGGCTGGAAAGGCATCGAAGCCTCCGACATGATCCTGATGCCGGACGACTCGACTGCCGTCCTGGACCCGTTCACCGAAGAGCCGACCCTGATCCTGGTCTGCGACGTGATCGAGCCTTCGACCATGCAAGGCTATGACCGCGACCCACGCGCCATCGCTCACCGTGCCGAGGAGTACCTGAAGTCCACCGGTATCGGCGACACCGCTTTCTTCGGTCCTGAGCCTGAATTCTTCATCTTCGACGAAGTGAAGTTCAAGTCCGACATCTCCGGTTCCATGTTCAAAATCTTCTCCGAACAAGGTTCGTGGATGTCCGATCAGGAGGTGGAAGGCGGCAACAAAGGCCACCGTCCAGGCGTGAAAGGCGGCTACTTCCCGGTTCCACCGTTCGACCACGACCACGAAATCCGTACCTCCATGTGCAACGCACTGGAAGAGATGGGTCAGACCGTCGAAGTTCACCACCACGAAGTGGCGACTGCCGGCCAGAACGAAATCGGCGTCAAGTTCAACACGCTGGTCGCCAAGGCTGACGAAGTTCAGACCCTGAAATACTGCGTACACAACGTGGCTGACGCTTACGGTCGCACCGCGACCTTCATGCCTAAACCTCTGTACGGCGACAACGGCTCAGGTATGCACGTTCACATGTCCATCTCCAAAGATGGCAAGAACACCTTCGCTGGCGAAGGTTATGCCGGCCTGTCCGACACTGCCCTGTACTTCATCGGCGGTATCATCAAGCACGGTAAGGCCCTGAACGGCTTCACCAACCCGTCGACCAACTCCTACAAGCGTCTGGTCCCAGGCTTCGAAGCGCCAGTGATGCTGGCCTACTCGGCTCGCAACCGTTCCGCCTCGATCCGTATTCCTTACGTCAACAGCCCTAAAGCTCGTCGTATCGAAGCGCGCTTCCCGGATCCGGCTGCCAACCCTTACCTGGCCTTCGCTGCACTGATGATGGCCGGCCTGGACGGTATCCAGAACAAGATCCACCCTGGCGACGCGGCTGACAAAAACCTGTACGACCTGCCGCCTGAAGAGGCGAAAGAGATCCCACAAGTTTGCGGCAGCCTGAAAGAGGCCCTGGAAGAGCTGGACAAAGGTCGTGCGTTCCTGACCAAAGGCGGCGTTTTCAGCGACGACTTCATCGATGCCTACATCGAGCTGAAAAGCGAAGAAGAAATCAAAGTACGTACCTTCGTACACCCACTGGAATACGAGCTGTACTACAGCTGCTGATCCAGTCGCGCTCGCGCAAGCGGCGTGACAAAAAATGAGGCCTCTCCCGGGAGGCCTTTTTTGTGGGCGAACACTTGTCATCGGGCCTACTGTTACATACATCATGCCCTTCCACGGAATGAAGACGAGATATCCCATGCGCCTACACCTGAGCCTTGTACTGTTCACCGCCCTGCTCGCCGACACCGCCTGCGCCACCACCCCTGCCCCGCCTCCGACGCCTGCCGCCCTCGCCCCGCTGCTCAGCACCATCCAGGAGCGCCTGGCGATTGCCGACAAGGTCGCACTGAGCAAGTGGGACAGCGGCAAGCCTGTCGAGGATCGCCAGCGGGAACACGAAGTCATTGCCGGCGCCCTCGCCAACGCACCCGACTATAAATTGAGTAATGAAGCCGTCGAGCAGTTCTTCTCTGCGCAGATCGAAGCCAACAAACTGGTGCAGTACGCGCATTTATCCGACTGGCACGCACAAGGCAAAGCCCCCAACGACCCTCGCCCCGATCTCGACGGCCTGATCCGTCCGCAACTTGACCTGTTACAAAAACGCCTGCTGCAACAACTGGCCGATTTCACCCCGTATCGTAAAGACCCACACTGCCCGTTATGGTTGGCCAAAGCCAATAAAGCCGCCGCCCAAGCGCCGCTGCGTGAACTTGCGCTGATACGCGCCACCGCCGAATTGTGCAGCACACCTCGGTAGGAGCTGCCGCAGACTGCGATCTTTTGATTTGAGGGCAGACATCCCCGCAAAGGATCGCAGCCGGCGGCAGCTCGCGAGATTGATCGCTCTTTCGTGTCAGGGTGTGAGTGACGTGGGCCAACGCGCAACCCTGACCTATGCTGCAACCCAACGCTTTCGTTTATTGGTCGCTCTTATGGGTCGTGGTTTTCTGTTCATCGTGTGGCTGATCGCCCTGCCCGTCACCGCGCAGATCTACCGGTACACCGACGCCAGCGGCAACACCGCCTACAGTAATCAGCCGCCCGATGGCGTGAAGAGCCAGACCGTTGAGTTACCGCCACTCAACAGTGTCGAACGCCAACCGCCGATAGCGCCTGAACAGCCTGCCCGGCAAGCGGACCAGAACGCCGTGTATTCGGTGCTGGAACTGACGGGCCTGCCCAGTGATGAAGCCCTGCGCGCCAACAACGGCACCTTCACCGTTGGCGTACAAGTTCAGCCACGCCTGCAAGGGTCACATCGGTTTCGATTGCTGCTGGACGGTCAACCGTATGGCCAGCCGAGCAACGTACCCCGACTGCAACTGGTGAACATCGATCGCGGCGAACACAACCTCGCCGTGCAGGTGCTCGCCGGAGAAAACGTGGTGCAGCAGAGCCCGACCGTCACCTTCACCGTGCAGCGGGTACACACCCGGTGAGGCGCTGGATATTCGCCACGTGCCTGTGGCTGATCGCTCTGCCGACGCTGGCCGAGGTCTACACCTACGTCGATGCCCAGGGTACTCGGGTGTTCACCGACCAGCCGCGCCCTGGTAACGCCAAACGTGTAACACTGGCACCAGGCAACCGCATGCCTGCCAATCCCGACGGCGCAACACTGCAAGTGTCCACAAGGAAGCCCGAGGAGAAACCGCTGTTTCGCTACGACATGCTGCGTGTACTCGTACCGGAGCCGGACGCGTCGGTGCGCAGCAGCGCAGGCGAGTTGATCGTCAGTGTCACTAACGAACCCACCCTGCAACGCGGTCATCGTTACCGCTTGTTGCTCGACGGCCAACCGACCGCCGATCCCGGCCCGAGCCCGGTGTTCGCCTTGAGCAATATTGATCGCGGCTCGCACCAACTGGCCGTGGAGATCCTCGACGAACAGGGACGGATCGTCGAACGCACGGCCAATCAGCCCTTCCACATGCTGCGCATCTCTCTGGCGCAGAAGCGCCAGGCAAAACCCTGCACCCTCACCGATTACGGCCAGCGCCCGGAATGTCCACTCGCCGATAAGCCTGAAGAAGACAAAGTCGGGATTTTTTCTTTCTTCTGAACACCGTTCAGGTTTGCGCACTATATTGGTGCAACGAGTTGCGCCCTACCCATATTCCAACCCATTTTGGTTCGAAAGTACCCGCGAATGCGGGTGGAACGCCGCACAATCGAGCGTCAAACGCCTGTTTCAGGGCCTGAACGCTTCTTTTCGGAGCCTTGGTTTGGTTTTTGCATTTTCCTCGCATCAGCGCCCAGTTCACGCGCGCGGTTCAGACCGGTCTGAGCCGCCACGCGCCAAAAGAGGTCCTAATGACCATCAGCGACGCACTGCACCGCTTGCTACTCGATAACCTGACCACCGCCACCATTCTGCTCGACGCCGAACTGCGCCTTGAGTACATGAATCCCGCGGCGGAAATGCTCCTGGCCATCAGCGGCCAGCGCAGCCATGGACAATTCATCAGCGAGTTGTTCACCGAGTCGACCGAAGCCCTGAACTCCTTGCGCCAGGCGGTCGAACAAGCGCACCCGTTCACCAAGCGCGAAGCGATGCTCACCGCCCTGACCGGTCAGCCCCTGACCGTTGACTACGCCGTGACACCGATCCTCAGCAATGGCGACACGATGCTGCTGCTCGAAGTCCACCCACGCGACCGTTTGCTGCGCATCACCAAAGAAGAGGCGCAGCTGTCCAAGCAGGAAACCAGCAAAATGCTGGTGCGCGGCCTCGCTCACGAGATCAAGAACCCGCTCGGAGGGATTCGGGGCGCCGCACAGTTGCTGGCCCGCGAACTGCCGGAAGAAAGCCTCAAGGACTACACCAACGTCATCATCGAGGAAGCGGATCGCCTGCGTAACCTGGTCGATCGCATGCTCGGCTCGAACAAACTGCCGTCGCTTGCCCTGTGCAACGTCCACGAAGTGCTGGAGCGCGTCTGTCATCTGGTGGAGGCCGAAAGCCAGGGCTGCATCACTTTGGTGCGCGATTACGACCCCAGCATTCCCGATGTGCTGATCGACCGCGAACAAATGATCCAGGCCGTACTGAACATCGTGCGCAACGCGATGCAGGCCATCAGCAGCCAGAACGAGTTGCGTCTGGGCCGCATCACGCTGCGTTCGCGCGCCATGCGCCAGTTCACCATCGGCCACGTGCGGCATCGCCTGGTGACCAAGCTCGAAATCATCGACAACGGCCCGGGGATTCCTGCGGAGCTGCAAGAAACCATCTTCTTTCCCATGGTCAGCGGCCGCCCGGACGGTACCGGGCTCGGCCTGGCCATTACCCAGAACATCATCAGTCAGCACCAGGGCCTGATCGAGTGTGACAGCCATCCAGGCCACACCACGTTCTCGATCTTTCTGCCACTGGAACAAGGAGCCACATCGACATGAGCCGTAGTGAAACCGTGTGGATCGTCGATGACGACCGTTCTATCCGTTGGGTCCTGGAAAAAGCCCTGCAACAGGAAGGCATGACCACGCAAAGCTTCGACAGCGCCGATGGCGTGATGAGCCGCCTGGCGCGCCAGCAGCCGGACGTCATCATCTCCGACATCCGCATGCCCGGCAGCAGCGGTCTGGACCTGCTGGCACGGATTCGAGAGCAACACCCAAGGCTGCCAGTCATCATCATGACCGCGCACTCCGATCTGGACAGCGCTGTTGCGTCCTATCAGGGCGGTGCATTCGAGTACCTGCCCAAGCCGTTCGACGTCGATGAAGCCGTGTCGCTGGTCAAGCGCGCCAACCAGCACGCCCAGGAACAGCAGGGGCTGGAAGTCGCCCCCACTCTGACCCGCACCCCGGAAATCATCGGTGAAGCACCGGCGATGCAGGAAGTGTTTCGCGCCATCGGTCGCCTGAGCCACTCCAACATCACCGTGCTGATCAACGGCGAATCCGGTACCGGTAAAGAACTGGTGGCCCACGCCCTGCACCGCCACAGCCCGCGAGCGGCCTCGCCGTTCATCGCGCTGAACATGGCCGCGATCCCCAAGGACCTGATGGAATCCGAGCTGTTCGGTCACGAAAAAGGCGCATTCACCGGCGCGGCCAACCTGCGGCGCGGTCGGTTTGAACAGGCGGATGGTGGCACACTGTTCCTCGATGAAATCGGCGACATGCCGGCCGACACCCAGACGCGCTTGCTGCGGGTATTGGCCGATGGCGAGTTCTATCGCGTCGGCGGTCACGTGCCGGTCAAAGTCGACGTGCGCATCATCGCCGCGACCCACCAGAACCTGGAAACCCTGGTGCATGCCGGGAAATTCCGTGAAGACCTGTTCCACCGTCTGAACGTGATCCGCATCCACATTCCGCGCCTGTCGGACCGTCGCGAAGACATACCGACCCTGGCCAAGCACTTCCTCGCCCGCGCCGCGCAAGAACTGGCGGTGGAGCCAAAGCTGCTGAAAAGCGAAACCGAGGAATACCTGAAGAACCTGCCGTGGCCTGGCAACGTGCGCCAGCTGGAAAACACTTGCCGCTGGATCACGGTGATGGCCTCGGGTCGCGAAGTACACATCAGCGACCTGCCACCCGAGCTGCTGAGTCTGCCGCAAGACTCGGCACCAGTGACCAACTGGGAGCAAGCGTTGCGCCAGTGGGCCGATCAGGCGCTGGCGCGCGGTCAGTCGAGCCTGCTCGACAGCGCCGTGCCGAGCTTCGAGCGGATCATGATCGAAACCGCTCTCAAGCACACCGCCGGCCGCCGCCGCGACGCGGCCGTGCTGCTGGGCTGGGGCCGCAACACCTTGACCCGCAAGATCAAGGAGCTGGGGATGAAGGTCGATGGTGGGGATGATGATGAGGGGGATGAGGGCTAGATTCGGCTTCAGACGCCAGGTGTCAGCGAAAAGATCGCAGCCTGCGGCAGCGCCTACAGGGAAACGCATATCCCGCGTAGGAGCTGCCGAAGGCTGCGATCTTTTTTGCGCCCCAAAAAACAGAACCGTGCACCGCCTCAATGCACCGTGAACCGCAATCGCGCATTCAACGGGAAGCAAAATCCCGCGTCCGGAAACACAAAAAACCACTTCACAAAAACGCAAAAGCCCCGAATAACGGGGCTTTCAGCGCTGCACGCGAGTGTTTCTCTTCAGCTTTTCAAAACCTGGCACGCGCCCTGCAATAGTCCAGTCAGTGATTCGATTCACCACCCGGTTTCGGGGGCCTTGGTACAGGCAGGCCGAGGATTCCCCTCTTTACACCTGGGCTTGCGACGCAGCGCGCAATCCCCTCCCGTTTTGGGGAACCTTGGTACAGGCAGGCCGGGGACTCCCCCTTTTATTGCTCCTGGAGATGGATCTCCAACCGCCAGCGGTCATTGACCTCGCTGCCGGCCCATTCACCCTTCAAGGGGCGGGCCGCCACCAGCGTCAGCAACAAGCCCTTGTCACTCAAACGCACCCGCCAGTTCACGTCCTTGTCGTTGAGCTTCAATTGGCCGTTCTGCGCTTTACCTTCGGCCTCGAACAACAAGGCGACACTGCCGTCGATGAGTTCGCCGTGAGTCTTGGGTTCGTTGTTGAACCACACCACCAGGCCATCCGGTTCGACCTCAATCTGCTGCAATTGGCTGGGGTCGGGTTCGGTCAGGCGACCAATCATCATCCCGACCATGACACCGACGATTGCCAATGACACCATCACCCGAGGGAATAGCTTCGGTCGCGGGTCCACTTCAGGCGTAGAATGCCGCCCATCTTCATCTTCGGAGCCGTGCATGTTTCACGTCATCCTTTTTCAACCAGAGATTCCACCGAATACCGGCAACGTTATCAGGCTGTGCGCCAACAGTGGCTGCCACCTGCATTTGATCGAGCCGCTGGGCTTCGAAATGGACGACAAGCGCCTGCGCCGGGCCGGCCTCGATTACCACGAGTATGCCACTCTGCAACGCCATGCAGACCTTGCCAGCTGTCTGGAAAGCCTTGGCCATCCGCGCTTGTTCGCCTTCACCACCAAGGGCTCGCGACCGTTTCACGACGCCAGCTTCGCCGAAGGTGATGCCTTCCTGTTCGGACCGGAAAGCCGTGGCCTGCCCGCCGAGGTACTGGACGCCCTACCCACCGAACAGCGCCTGCGCCTGCCAATGCGCGAAGGCTGCCGCAGCCTCAACCTCTCCAACACCGTCGCCGTCGCCGTGTACGAAGGCTGGCGCCAGCTCGGCTTCAAATAATCCGACGATACCGATTCCGACAATTCGGCGTAGGAGCTGCCGCAGGCTGCGATCTTTTGATCTTGAAAACGAAAAGATCGCAGCCTGCGGCAGCTCCTACGGGGGCAGGTTTCTTGCTTCCATGAAAAAAGCGCCGTTGAAGGCGCTTTTTTCGTTGCTGCATCGAACGCTTACTGAACGGTCTGTGCGCCGTCTTGCTGCAGGCGTTGCAGTTCTTGCGCGTACAGGGCGTCGAAGTTCACCGGCGCCAGCATCAGTGCCGGGAACGAACCGCGGGTCACCAGGCTGTCCAGGGCTTCGCGAGCGTATGGGAACAGGATGTTCGGGCAGAACGCACCGAGGGTGTGGCTCATCGAAGCTTCGTCGAGGTTCCTGATCAGGAAGATACCGGCCTGTTGAACTTCAGCGATGAACGCCACCTCGTCACCGTTCTTCACGGTAACCGACAGGGTCAGCACAACTTCGTGGAAGTCGGCTTCCAGGGCTTTCTGGCGGGTGTTCAGATCCAGACCGACACTCGGCTCCCACTGCTGGCGGAAGATCGCCGGGCTTTTCGGAGCTTCGAAGGACAGGTCACGCACGTAAATGCGCTGCAAGGAGAATTGCGGTGCAGTTTCTTCGTTCGCAGCAGTGTTCTGTTCGTCAGTCATCTCAGATCCTTTCTGATCTTGGGGTCTTGTAGGGTTTGCTGATCTTAAGGGTTTAGTCAGGCCTTGAGCAGCGCGTCGAGCTTGCCGGCGCGGTCCAGGGCAAACAAATCATCACAACCACCAACGTGGGTGCTGCCGATCCAGATCTGCGGCACGGACGTACGCCCGGCTTTCTGGGCCATCTCGGCACGCACCTGGGGCTTGCCATCGACCTTGATCTCTTCGAAGGCCACACCCTTGTTCTCGAGCAGGTATTTGGCTCGCGAGCAGTAGGGGCAGTAATCGCTGGAGTAGACGACGTTTGTCATATCACTTCACCAGCGGCAGGTTGTCGGCTTTCCAGCTGGAGATCCCGCCGGACAGCTTGGCTGCAGTGAAACCGGACTTCAACAGCTCGCGAGCGTGGGTGCCGGCAGTCTGACCCAGAGCGTCGACCAAAATGATGGTCTTGGCCTTGTGTTTTTCCAGTTCGCCGATTCGGGCGGCCAGCTTGTCCTGGGGAATGTTCACCGCACCAACGATATGACCGGCGGCATATTCCTTGCTCGGACGGATGTCCACCACCACGCCGGCTTCCTTGTTGACCAGTGCGGTCAGCTCGCCCGTGCTCAGGCTTTTGCCGCCACCCTGCACTGTGTGCGCCAGTAGCAAAGCCAGCAGTACGACGAAGATACCGACAAGAATGTAGTGGTTAGTGGCAAATTCAATCAGGTGAGCAACCATCGAAGGAGGTTCCAGGGCGTTAAAATGTCGGCCAGTATACACAGCCACTATGGTGGGCCAAACCCCGTCCGGCGGTGACGTGGAATGAACTTGCCTTTAAACTGCCACTCCCTTTTCCATCGCCTCTTTTAACTTAAGCCAGAGTGGAATCCATGACTACCACGCCTAAACCTTTGGTCCTGATTATTCTCGACGGCTTCGGTCACAGTGAAAGCCAGGAATCCAACGCCGTGTTCGCGGCCAAAAAGCCAGTCCTTGACCGTTTGTACGCCACCGTACCGAACGGCCTGATTTCGGGCTCGGGCATGGATGTCGGCCTGCCGGACGGGCAGATGGGCAACTCGGAAGTCGGCCACATGAACCTCGGTGCAGGCCGCGTGGTGTATCAGGACTTTACCCGCGTGACCAAAGCGATCCGCGATGGCGAGTTCTTCGAGAATCCGACTATCTGCGCCGCAGTGGATAAAGCCGTTGCTGCCGGCAAAGCCGTGCACTTCATGGGCCTGCTATCCGAGGGCGGCGTTCACAGCCACCAGGATCACCTGATCGCCATGGCCGAACTGGCCTTCAAGCGTAGCGCCGAGAAGATCTACCTGCACGCCTTCCTCGACGGTCGCGACACCCCGCCGAAAAGCGCCGCTTCGTCGATCGAACTGCTCGACGCGACCTTCCAGGCTCTCGGCAAGGGTCGCATCGCCAGCATCATCGGTCGCTACTACGCCATGGACCGCGACAACCGCTGGGACCGCGTATCCCAGGCCTACAACCTGATCGTCGATGGCAACGCTGAATTCAACGCTGCCACCGCCCAGGAAGGTCTGGAAGCCGCTTACGCCCGTGGCGAGAGCGACGAATTCGTCAAGGCCACCAGCATCGGTGAGCCGGTAAAAGTCGAAGACGGCGACGCCGTGGTGTTCATGAACTTCCGCGCCGACCGTGCCCGCGAGCTGAGCCGTGTGTTTGTCGAAGACGGTTTCAAGGAATTCGAGCGCGCACGCCAGCCAAAAGTGCAGTACGTGGGCCTGACCCAATATGCCGCCAGCATCCCGGCCCCCGCAGCCTTTGCTCCGGGCAGCCTGGACAACGTACTGGGCGATTACCTGGCGAAAAACGGCAAGACCCAGCTGCGCATCGCCGAAACCGAGAAATACGCCCACGTGACCTTCTTCTTTTCCGGCGGTCGCGAAGAGCCGTTCCCGGGCGAAGAGCGCATCCTGATCCCGTCGCCAAAAGTCGCCACCTACGACCTGCAACCGGAAATGAGCGCACCGCAAGTCACCGACCGCATCGTCGATGCCATCGAACACCAGCGCTACGACGTGATCGTGGTCAACTACGCCAACGGCGATATGGTCGGCCACAGCGGCGTGTTCGAGGCGGCGGTGAAAGCCGTGGAATGTCTGGACACCTGCGTTGGCCGGATCGTCGATGCCCTGGAAAAGGTCGGCGGCGAAGCGCTGATCACCGCCGACCACGGCAACGTCGAGCAAATGTCCGACGAATCCACCGGTCAGGCGCACACCGCCCACACCACCGAACCCGTACCGTTCATCTACTTTGGCAAACGCGACCTCAAGGTTCGTGAAGGCGGCGTACTGGCGGACGTGGCACCGACCATGCTCAAGCTGCTGGGGCTGGAAAAACCGGCGGAAATGACTGGCACTTCGATTCTGGTCTGATATCAAAAACGCCCTGTAATCAGCCTGAAACGGCTTTTTATGACGAACGCCTCAAAGCAGTTGGCTTTAAGGCGTTTTTTTTGCAGCCTTGGCCGGGCATACTAGGCTGTCTTTTTTCCCCTGGTGTCGCCCGCCTCTATGCTCCGCGCCCTGATTGCCCTTGCCCTGACCTGTCTGCTCCATCCGGCGTTTGCCGATGAGCGCGCACAAACCCAGCAACAGCTGGACGCCACGCGCCAGGATATTGCCGAGCTGAAAAAGCTGCTGGGCAAGTTGCAGGAAGAAAAGTCCGGTGTGCAAAAGGAGCTCAAAGGCACCGAAACCGAAATGGGCAAGCTCGAGAAGCAGGTCGATGCCCTGCAAAAAGAGCTGAAGAAAAGCGAATCCGAGATCCAACGACTCGATGGAGAGAAAAAAAAACTCCAGAGCGCGCGCATTGAACAGCAACGACTGATCGCCATCCAGGCTCGCGCGGCCTATCAGAGCGGCCGCCAGGAGTACCTCAAGCTGCTGCTCAACCAGCAGAACCCGGAGAAGTTCGCCCGCACCTTCACCTATTACGACTACCTGAGCCAGGCCCGCCTGGAGCAGTTGAAGAATTTCAACGAAACCCTGCGCCAACTGGCCAACGTCGAGCAGGACATCGCCCTGCAACAAGCCCAGTTGCTGGTGCAGAAAAGCAGCCTCGACAGCCAGCGCGATGAACTCGATAAAGTCCGCCAGGCGCGTCAGCAAGCCCTGGCCAGGCTCAACGACGACGTGAAAGCCCGCGATCAGAAGCTGCAAGCCCGCGAGCAGGATCAGGCCGACCTGTCTAAAGTACTCAAAACCATTGAAGAAACCCTGGCCCGCCAGGCCCGTGAGGCAGAAGAAGCGCGACAAAAAGCGCTGATCGCCCAGCAGGAAGCCGAAAAAAAGCGTTTACGTGAGGCTCAGGCCCAGGCTAACGCCACTGATGCCCCACGCAAGCCCGCCAGACCGACACCCGGCGCACTGGTTTCAAGTGCAGGCGAATCCTTCGGCGGCCCCTTTGCTTCAGCCCGCGGAAAACTCCCGTGGCCTGTTGATGGTCGATTGCTTGCGCGCTTTGGTGAAACCCGGGGTGACGATGCCCGAACCAAATGGGACGGCGTGATGATCAGCGCCTCCGCGGGCAGCCAGGTGCATGCCGTACACGGCGGTCGCGTGGTGTTCGCCGACTGGCTACGCGGCGCCGGCTTGCTGGTGATTCTCGACCACGGCAACGGTTTTTTGAGTTTGTACGGCCACAACCAGACGCTGCTTAAAGCGGCCGGTGACGTGGTCAAGGCCGGTGAGTCCATCTCCACTGTCGGTAACAGTGGTGGCCAGGACACACCCGCGCTGTATTTCGCTATTCGTCAGCAGGGTCACCCGAGTGATCCAGCACAATGGTGTCGTGCGCAAGGATAAGCACACCACCTCACTCAGGAGTTCGTTCGACATGCTGCATTTGTCCCGCCTCAATTTGCTGGCCCTGACGATCGCTCTGGTGATCGGCGCGCCGTTGGCGTTTGCCGCTGAACCGGCCCCGTTGGCCCCGGCCGCGACCACCAAGGCGCCATTGCCGCTCGAAGAGTTGCGCACCTTTGCCGAGGTCATGGACCGGATCAAGGCGGCCTATGTCGAACCGGTAGATGACAAGACCCTGCTGGAAAATGCCATCAAGGGCATGCTCAGCAACCTCGACCCGCACTCCGCCTACCTCGGCCCGGAAGATTTTGCCGAGCTGCAGGAAAGCACCAGCGGCGAGTTCGGCGGTCTGGGCGTCGAAGTCGGCGCCGAAGACGGTTTCATCAAAGTGGTTTCGCCGATCGATGACACGCCAGCCTCCAAGGCCGGCATCCAGGCGGGCGACTTCATCGTCAAAATCAACGGCCAGCCTACCCGCGGCCAGAGCATGACCGAAGCCGTAGACAAGATGCGCGGCAAGATCGGCGAGAAGATCACCCTGACGCTGGTGCGCGACGGCGGTGCACCGTTCGACGTGACGCTGACCCGCGCGACCATCCAGGTCAAGAGCGTGAAGAGCCAGCTGCTTGATTCCGGCTACGGTTACATCCGCATCACCCAGTTCCAGGTCAAGACCGGCGAAGAAGTCGCCAAGGCCCTGGCCAAATTGCGCAAGGACAACGGCAAGAAGCTCAGCGGTATCGTGCTCGATCTGCGCAACAACCCTGGCGGCGTGCTGCAAGCGGCGGTGGAAGTGGTCGACCACTTCGTCACCAAAGGCCTGATCGTTTACACCAAGGGCCGCATCGCCAACTCCGAACTGCGCTTCTCTGCCACCGGCAAGGACCTGAGCGAGGCAGTGCCAATGGTCGTGCTGATCAACGGCGGCAGCGCCTCGGCTTCGGAAATTGTCGCCGGTGCCCTGCAGGATCAAAAACGTGCAGTCGTCATGGGCACCACCAGTTTCGGTAAAGGTTCGGTGCAAACCGTGCTGCCACTGAACAACGAGCGTGCGTTGAAGATCACCACCGCGCTGTACTTCACGCCGAACGGGCGCTCGATCCAGGCCCAGGGCATCGCTCCGGACATCGAAGTGCGCAAGGCCAGGATCACCAACGAGCAGGACGGCGAATACTTCAAGGAAGCCGACCTGCAAGGTCACCTGGGCAATGGCAATGGCGGCGTCGACAAGCCAACCAAGTCCGGCAGCAAAGCCAAACCGATGCCACAGGACGACGACTACCAGTTGGCCCAGGCCCTGAGCCTGCTCAAAGGCCTGAGCATCACCCGCGGCCACTGAGATGCGTTTGCGGGTCATCCTCAGTCTGTTGTGCTGTCTGGCAAGCGCTGCCCACGCGGCGCCTGCCGAGACAGCGGCACCACACAAGGCTTACCTGAGCCTGATCATCGATGACCTGGGGCAAGATCTGTCACGCGACCGTCGCGTGCTGGCGCTGCCCGGGCCGGTGACCACGGCAATCATGCCCGACACGCCCCACGCCGCCGAATTTGCCCGCGAGGCCCATCGCGCCGGCAAGATCGTCATGCTGCACATGCCCATGGACCCAGCCACCGGCCCGTTCGCCTGGCACCCCGAACTTCCCATCGAAGAGCTGGAGAAACGCCTGAATGCGGCGTTCAAAGCCGTGCCTTATGCCAGCGGCATCAACAATCACATGGGCAGCCGCATGACCGCCCAACGCCCGGCCATGACCTGGCTGATGGCCGAACTGCAACGTCGGCACAAGTTCTTTGTCGACAGCCGCACCAGCGCTCAGACCGTTGCGGCCGCCGAGGCGCAGAAGATTGGTTTGGCCAGCGTCTCACGGGACGTGTTTCTCGATGACGAGCGCACCGAGGCCGCGATCTTCACTCAGCTGCAGACCGCCATCAGCCTGGCGCGCAAACAGGGTTCAGCGGTCATGATCGGCCATCCGTATCCGCAAACATTGACGGTGCTTGAGCGGGAGTTGCCGAAACTCAAGGCTCAAGGGATTGAGTGGATCAATATCCGCCAGATGATCAGTGTGCGCAGCAATCGGGCGACGACCGCCCACGGCAAGGACGGCATTTACAGATAAGGCCTGCCACCACTTGTAAGCCACGATCTATAAATAATTACCGCCAGCTGCCTTGCCCAATTCCTGATAGTGAGAACTCAACTGTTCCGTGACTCCTGCGGGTCACCTTCGAGCTATCGGAATGCAATCGCCAAGGAATGGCCATGAACTACACCCTCGCTACCTCATTAATTTTCTCGCTGTGCAATTTTTTCACTCCTTTGTGCGCCGAACCCAGAGATATCGGTGAGGGACTCAGGAATGACACCGCCTCAAAAATACTGAATAACAGTGAAGACAAATACTCACGCTGGAGTGGCATTGGCCTGCTGAAAACACCTGAAAATACTACCTGCACTGCCACTCTTATCGACACAAGGAGTTCCGCACAGAACGCCGAGGGGCCTGCCTATTTACTAACCAGCGGACACTGCGCTGGCGCCGCCATAGGCAGCTCCGCTCTAAATCAGAGTTATGGCGGAACGATAACTTTCAATTATTTCCATGACATACCCGATCGTCACAAAACCTATAAGGTTAAAACGGCCAACTGGACAAGTCTGGTGGGTATGGACATGGCAATACTGGAGGTCGAAAAAAGCCTCGCATCACTTATCCTCGATGGAGTGACGCCACTCAAGCTTGCCCCCTCGCCCGCCTCTCATCGTTCTACATAACTCTGCTTTCAAGTTACCTTTAAAACTCATAGAAATG
>CAYNGZ010000073.1:0-18855 GCA_964396695.1 uncultured Pseudomonas sp. | reverse complement strand
CCGATATGCTTTTTAGGAAAAACCGGAGAGGCGACAACTATCCTGACACCGGGGGGTCACTTGGGTGCGTTTTGTCACATAACAGGCGAGCAGCTGAAACCAGCGGATAAACGCCGAAACATCAAAAAATTTCTGTGAGATAAAACAATGGGACTAAAAGTCAGAATTCATTGGTTCAACAAGTTGACCGAATTCGAAGAAGGTAAGGAATACTCAGCCGACCTGGAAGAAAATGGCACCGTGATCGAGGCTATCGGCTTACCTTTGGACGGGACAATCAATCATGGGTTATTTGACGTTGTTCCAGCTTGGGTACCTATCCTCCAGTCCTATTTCGAGCATCGAATAGATTTGAACACCTACTTCTACCAGGTCGGTTTCTCTTACCGTGAGCGCTGGTAAAAACGCATAGAAGTTTTAATCCAAATATTAGTATTTCGTAGTGGAAGCATGGCACGTTCCCGCATTCCCTCCTCCCCCAGCTCAACAAAACCTCATAAGAACAAAAATCCGACCACCCCCCTCTTGTGCGCGCCCCTCTCCTGCCGACAAGCTATGATCCATACGCTTATCGTTTGACGGAAAAAGGCAGCTCCACATGCGCATTCTCATCACCGGCGGTGCCGGCTTCATCGGATCGGCGCTGGTTCGCCACCTGATTCGCCACACTGAACATGAAGTGCTCAACCTGGACAAGTTGACCTACGCCGGCAACCTCGAGTCGCTGAGCAGCATCGCCACCAACACCCGTTATGAATTCGTGCAAGCCGACATCGTCGACCAGGCCAGCGTCAGCGCGGTGCTGGCGCGGTTCCAGCCGCACGCGATCATGCACCTGGCGGCCGAGTCCCATGTCGACCGCTCCATCGACGGCCCGGCGGACTTCATCCAGACCAACATTGTCGGCACCTACAGCCTGCTGGAAGCCACTCGCGCCTACTGGAACAGGTTGGCCGAGCCTGAGAAAAGTACCTTTCGCTTTCACCATATTTCCACCGACGAGGTGTATGGCGACCTGCATGGCGTCGACGACCTGTTCACCGAAACCACACCCTATGCGCCGAGTTCGCCGTACTCCGCCAGCAAGGCTGCTTCCGACCATCTGGTCCGCGCCTGGCAGCGCACCTACGGTTTGCCGGTGTTGCTGACCAACTGCTCGAACAATTACGGGCCGTTCCATTTCCCCGAGAAGCTGATCCCACTGGTGATCCTCAACGCCCTCTCCGGAAAGCCACTGCCGGTGTACGGCAACGGGCTGCAAGTGCGTGACTGGCTGTTTGTCGAGGATCATGCTCGCGCACTGCTCACCGTGGTGACCAACGGCACCGTCGGTGATACATACAACATCGGCGGTCACAACGAACAGAAAAATATCGACGTGGTCCGCAGCATCTGTGAACTGCTGGAAGAGTTGGCGCCGCAAAAGCCTGAAGGCGTCGCGCACTTCGCCGACCTGATCACGTTCGTCCAAGACCGCCCCGGCCACGACCAGCGCTACGCCATCGACGCCAGTAAAATCGAGCGCGAACTGGGTTGGGTACCCGAAGAAACCTTCGCCAGTGGTTTGCGTAAAACCGTGCAGTGGTACCTCGATAACCTGGACTGGTGCCACCGGGTCCAGGATGGCAGCTATCAAGGCCAGCGACTGGGCTTCACTGACTTCAAGGACTTGATCGCATGATGAAGGGAATTGTTCTGGCGGGCGGCTCTGGTACACGCCTGCACCCGATCACGCTCGGGGTGTCCAAACAACTGCTGCCGATCTACGACAAACCGATGATCTATTACCCGATCTCGGTGCTGATGCTGGCCGGCATCAAAGACATCCTGGTGATTTCCACCCCCCAGGACCTGCCGCAATACCGCAATCTGCTGGGTGACGGCAGTCAGTTTGGGGTGAACTTCAGCTATGCCGAGCAACCGTCTCCGGATGGCCTGGCCCAGGCGTTCCTGATTGGTGAGGAGTTTATTGGTGACGATTCGGTGTGCCTGATCCTGGGCGACAATATTTTCCATGGCGCGCACTTTGGCGGGCAACTGCACAGTGCCGCTCGCAAGACAAAGGGTGCCACGGTTTTCGGCTATTGGGTCAAGGACCCTCAACGGTTCGGGGTGATTGATTTCGATAGCGAAGGCCGTGCACTGTCGATTGAAGAAAAACCACAAAAACCCAAATCCAGTTACGCCGTCACCGGGCTCTATTTCTACGACAATGACGTCATCAAGATTGCCAAGGCCGTGAAACCCTCCGCCCGTGGCGAGCTGGAGATCACCGACATCAACAACGCCTATCTGCAACGCGGCGACCTGCAGGTGGAACGTTTCGGTCGGGGCTTTGCCTGGCTCGATACCGGTACCCATGACAGCCTGTTGGAGGCCTCGCAATACGTGCAGACCATCGAGCATCGCCAAGGCCTGAAAGTCGCCTGCCTTGAAGAGATCGCCTACCAGAACGGCTGGATCAGTCACGAGCATTTGCTTGAGCGGGCCCGATACTTTGGCAAAACCGGCTACGGCCAATACCTGTTTTCCATTGCTGGAGAAGAGCAATGAAGGTGATCCCCACCGACCTGACCGGTGTTCTGATTATCGAGCCGAAGGTCTTTGGCGACGAACGTGGCTTCTTTTACGAAAGTTTCAATGCGCGTGCGTTCGAAGAGGCAACCGGACTCAAGCGCGAGTTCGTTCAGGACAACCACTCGCGCTCACTAAAAGGCGTGTTGCGTGGCCTGCACTATCAACTGGAACACACCCAGGGAAAACTCGTGCGGGTCACTGCCGGCGAGGTACTCGATGTGGCGGTGGACATCCGTCGCAGCTCGCCGAATTTCGGGCGATGGGCCAGCGTCCGCCTGTCGGCCCGGAACAACCGTCAGCTATGGATCCCTGAAGGTTTTGCCCACGGTTTTCTGGTGCTGAGCGACTACGCCGAGTTTCTGTACAAAACGACCGATTACTACGTCCCTAGCGCCGAGCGCTGCATCGCCTGGAATGACCCGACGCTGGCCATCGACTGGCAACTCAACGGCGAAGTACCGCAACTGTCGGCGAAGGACCAAGTCGGAAAATCCCTGCAAGAGGCCGACCTGTTCCCATGAGGGCGCCAATGAAAATCCTCATCATCGGTCAGCATGGTCAAGTCTCCCGAGCGCTGCAAAAGCGCTTGGGTGATCTGGGCGAACTGATCGTGCCAGGGCGCGATCAGCTCGACCTGACGCAACCAGAGCAGATCCGTCAGCAGGTTCGCGCCTTGCGTCCCGATCTGAGCATCAATGCCGCCGCACATACGGCAGTCGACCAGGCTGAAAGCAAACCGGAACTCGCCTTCGCGATCAACGCCACGGCGCCTGGAGTATTCGCCGAGCTGGCGCTGGAACTGGGCGTCCCGCTGATTCACTACTCAACCGACTATGTGTTCGATGGCAGCAAAACTTCGCCCTATACCGAGACCGACACGCCTCACCCACTGAGCGTCTATGGCGCCAGCAAACTGGCCGGTGAGCAGGCCATCAGTGCGGTCAACGGCCAGCACCTGATTCTGCGCACCAGTTGGGTCTACTCGAACCATGGGCGCAACTTCCTGCTGACCATGCAACGGTTGCTGCAAGAGAAACCGCACCTTCGTATCGTCGCCGACCAGATCGGTGCCCCCACCTGGGCCGGCACCATCGCCAGCAGCACGCGTGCCTTGATCGAGCGCTGGCAATCGGGGCAACCGGGTGCCTGGGGCACTTACCACCTGACCGCTCAGGGCGAAACGTCATGGTTCGGGTTCGCCCAGGCCATTGCCGAGCATTTGCAGGCACAACACAAAACCTGCGCAAGCCTGGAAGCGATCCCCAGCCGCGACTACCCGACGCCCGCCACTCGCCCGCTGAACTCGCGCCTGGATTGCCGCCTTCTGCAACAGCAATGGCAGGTCAGTCAGCCCGACTGGCGTGACGCGTTGCGCGAGTGTCTTGCCGAACAAGGCTAGGAGCTGTCGACGTTTGGCATCGCAACGCGGTTCGTTACCCAACGTCAACAGACCCTAGGCATAATGCGCCTGTACTTTCAGGCGCCCGATGCTCATGACCCCAACTCTCCCCCGCAGACCCCGCTGGCGCAGCCTGGCCCTGCTCGCCCTGTGCCTGGCGCCGTTGCTGTGGCCACTACAGCACTTGGCCGAGCGTTATTACCGAAATGAACTGGTCGGGCAAAACCGCCAGACGCTGGACCTCTACGTCGCCAACCTGCTGGGGACGCTGCACCGTTATGAAGTCCTGCCGCAGATCCTCGGTGATCTGCCGGCCCTGCGCGCCGTTCTTGCCGAGCCACATCTACCGCAAGCAACCGACAACGCCAATCGCCTGCTCAAGGACATCCGCGACCAGACTGGCGCCGAAGTCATGTACCTGCTGGACACCAGCGGCAAAACCCTGGCGGCCTCCAACTGGGACAAACACGACAGTTTTGTCGGACGTAACTTTGCCTTCCGGCCGTATTTCAGCGAAGCCATGCAAGGCCGCCTCGGGCGCTTTTTCGGCCTGGGCACCACCTCCGCCAAACGCGGCTATTTCTTTGCCGCCGCCGTGCGCGATGGCGAGCGGATCGTCGGCGTGCTGGTGGTCAAGGTCGACCTCGACCACACCGAAAACCTCTGGGGAAAAACCCCGGAGCAACTGCTGCTCACCGACCACAACGGCGTGGTCATCATCACCTCGCGCGCGGACTGGCGCTTCCGTGCGACCCGCCCGCTCAGTGACGAGGAACGCAAGGCGATCTCCGCCGTGCAGCCTTACCCGACCCGTGACCCGCGACCGCTGAACCTGAATCCGGATGCGTGGCTGACCCAGACTCAGCCCATCGAAGAAACCGGCTGGAGCGTCAGCATCCTCGCGCCCAGAACACTGATCGACCGCCCGGTGCGCACCGTGGTAGCGATCGGTGGCGCGATGCTGCTGGTGTTGATGTTGCTGCTGGGGCTGATGATGCAGCGCCGTCGCCACTACATGCAGCGCATCGCCTTCGAGGCCAAGACCCGCCGCGAACTCGAAGTGCGCGTCGCCGAAAGAACCAGCGACCTCGAAGGCCTCAACCGGCGCCTCAAGCAGGAAGTGCTGGAGCGCGAACAGGCACAGCAGGAGTTGGTGCGCGCCCAGGATGATCTGGTCCAGGCCGGCAAACTCTCGGCGCTGGGTACCATGTCGGCGAGCATCAGCCACGAACTCAACCAGCCGCTGGCGGCGATTCGCAGCTACGCGGAAAACGCTGAAGTGCTGCTCGATCATCAACGTACCGACGACGCCCGCGGCAACCTGAAACTGATCAGCGAACTGACCGGGCGCATGGCCTCGATCATCGCCCACCTGCGCGCCTTCGCCCGCCGCGACCGCCACGCCCCGGAAAGCGTTGCGCTGCAACCGGCGCTGGACGATGCGCTGGCGTTGCTGGCCAAACGCAGGCGGGCAATGGAAGTCGAGCTGATCCGTGACCTGCCGGCCGCCACGTTGTGGGTCGAGGCCGGGGAAACCCGCCTGCGCCAGGTGCTCGGCAACCTGCTGGCCAACGCCCTCGACGCCCTGACCGAAAAAGGCCCGCCACGTAAACTCTGGCTGAGTGCCGAAACCACCACCGACGGCGTCAACCTGTACATTCGCGATAATGGCCCGGGGTTCTGCATGGAGGCCCTGGGTCGCGCCGGTGAACCGTTCTACACCACCAAGACCCGCACTCAGGGCCTGGGGCTGGGGTTGGCCATTTGCGACACGTTGATGCGCGCCTTCGGCGGTGAACTGTCGTTCGCCAACCACAAGGAAGGCGGCGCCCTGATCACCCTGCGGCTGCGCGCGGGCGCACCCGGTGTAAGTCTGCAACCGTCCGAGGACCGCAGTGAATGAGCAACCTCATAGAAAACCGCATCCAGGTCGTGCTGATCGACGACGATCCGCACCTGCGTCAGGCCCTGAGCCAGACGCTGGACCTCGCCGGTCTGAAAATCCTTCCTTTGGCCGAAGCCAAGGGCCTCGCCTCGCGCCTTGAACGCGACTGGCCGGGCGTGGTGGTCAGCGACATCCGCATGCCGGGCATGGACGGCCTCGAATTGTTGACCGAACTGCACGCCCAGGACCCGGAACTGCCGGTGTTGCTGATCACCGGCCACGGCGATGTGCCGCTGGCGGTGCAGGCAATGCGCGCCGGCGCTTACGACTTCCTCGAAAAACCGTTCGCCAGCGACGCGCTGCTCGACAGCGTGCGCCGCGCCCTGGCCCTGCGCCAATTGGTGCTGGATAACCGCAGCCTGCGACTGGCCTTGAGCGACCGCAATGAACTCAGCACCCGACTGGTCGGGCAATCGGCGCCGATGCTGCGCCTGCGCGAACAGATCAGCGCATTGGCACCGACCAAGGCCGATGTGCTGATCCTCGGTGAAACCGGTGCCGGCAAGGAAGTGGTGGCCCGCGCCCTGCACGACCTGTCGAACCGGCGTAATGGTCCGTTTGTAGCGATCAACGCCGGGGCGCTGGCCGAGTCGGTGGTCGAGAGCGAACTGTTCGGCCATGAACCCGGCGCGTTCACGGGTGCGCAAAAACGCCGTATCGGCAAATTCGAATTCGCCAACGGCGGCACGCTGTTCCTCGATGAAATCGAAAGCATGAGCCTGGATGTGCAGGTGAAATTGCTGCGCTTGCTGCAAGAGCGAGTGGTCGAGCGTTTGGGAGGCAATCAACTGATCCCGCTGGACATCCGGATCATCGCTGCAACCAAGGAAGACCTGCGTCAATCGGCGGATCAGGGACGTTTTCGCGCTGACTTGTATTACCGCCTGAACGTCGCACCGTTGCGCATTCCACCGCTGCGCGAACGGGGCGAAGACGCGTTGATGCTGTTCCAGCACTACGCCAACGAAGCCAGCGAACGCCACGGTCTGCCGCCCCACGAGCTGCAACCCGGACAACGGGCGCTGCTGCTTCGCCATTCCTGGCCGGGTAACGTCCGTGAACTGCAAAACGCCGCCGAGCGCTTTGCCCTGGGCCTGGAACTGGCGCTGGACAATGCGACACCGGACGGCAGTCCTGCGCCGTCCACCGCAGCGTTCAGCGGGAACCTGAGCGAACAGGTGGAAAACTTCGAAAAGAGCCTGATCGCCGCCGAACTGGCGCGTTCTCACAGCTCACTGCGCAGCGTTGCCGAAGCGCTGGGTATTCCGCGCAAAACCCTGCATGACAAACTGCGCAAACACGGCTTGAACTTCGCCGATGGCGCTGGCGCCAGCAGCACCACCGACGAGCTCGATTGAGCCACGCCGACTAACCTTCACATAAGCGTTCCACACTCCGAGGCCCGTGCATGAACCGCGACAGTCGACACCTGGAATCCGTCCTCCACCGCGACATTCCCCTCACGCGGGACATGGGTCTCAAGGTGCTCGACTGGTACGATCAGCAATTGCGCTTGCAGCTACCGCTGGCGGCCAATTTCAATCACAAGAGCACCATGTTCGGCGGCAGCCTGTACTGCGGCGCGGTGCTGGCGGGTTGGGGCTGGCTGCATTTGCGCCTGCGCGAGGAAGGGGTCGAGGACGGGCACATCGTGATTCAGGAAGGCAGAATCAGCTATCCGCTGCCGGTCACCCGTGACGGCATCGCAATCTGCGCTGCGCCAAGTGCGGCGGTGTGGAAGAAGTTTTTGGCGATGTACCAACGCTATGGCCGGGCGCGGTTGACGTTGCATACGCGGGTCGTCAACGTCGATAGCGATGAGGATGCGGTGACGTTTACCGGGCAGTACGTTTTACACCGGTAAGGTTGGTAGTGAACTGAAGGGCCACCCCTCACCCTAACCCTCTCCCAGGGGGAGAGGGGACTGACCGAGCTGTTTGGACGAATGACTGCGACCTGAAATATCGAGCCGGGCTCAGGATTTGAGAAGCCCCCCGATCGGCTCCCTTTCCCCTCTCCCCCGTGGGGAGAGGGTTGGGGTGAGGGGTGGATTTTGGATCTGACCAGTTAAGTCCGAGCCAACGCCAGCAACTTCTCGCGCCACGCGGCTTTGGCCGGCAACGCCAGGAAGAAACTGTTCAGCAACGACTCTCGCGCCGGATAACTGAACGGCTCGCCACTCAACTCCAGCACCTCGCCACCCGCACCTTCGAGCACACCTTGCGCGGCAGCGGTGTCCCATTGCGAGGTGGGTGCCAGCCGTGGATAACAATCCGCCGCGCCTTCCGCCAACAGACAAAACTTCAGCGAACTGCCGATATTGGCCAGTTGAAGCTCACCCAGACTGTCACTCAGGCCAGCGAGCAAACGCTCCTGCTCAGGGCTTGAATGTCGACGACTGGCAACGACGGTGAATGCTTCGCCAGCAGGCGGCACGTCACGGACCTGAATCGGCAGCGGCGCTGCATCCTTGTCGGCACGCCAGGCACCCAGCCCGGCACCACCGAAGTAGCAGCGGCCGCTGGTCGGCATCGACACCACACCCAACACCACACGCCCCTGTTCGATCAGCGCGATGTTGACGGTGAATTCTTCACTGCCGGAGATGAACTCCTTGGTGCCATCCAGCGGATCGACCAGCCACCAGCGCTGCCAACCGGCGCGCACGGCCTGCGGGATGTTGGCGTCTTCTTCCGAAAGCACCGGGATGTTCGGATCAAGCGCCGTCAGCCCCGCCAGAATCAGATGATGAGCGGCCAGATCGGCGGCGGTGACCGGAGAATCATCAGCCTTGGCGGTCACGGCCGTACCGGTGCACCAGAACGGCAGGATGACCTCACCGGCCTTCAGCGCCAGCTCAACCACGGGGGCCAGCAAGGGATGAACCTGGGGAAAATCTCTCATGGTTGAAACGCTCCACGCTGGGTCAGCAGATCACGGGCCAGGTACAACGCCGCCAAGGCGCGGCCTTCGGTGAACTGCGGGTTTTGCGCCAGTGCTGCCAGCTCTCGCAGATTGACCCGATCCACGCGCATTGGCTCCGGCTCGTCGCCTTCAAGGCGTTCTTCGTACAGGTCAGTCGCCAATACCACCTGAATCTTCTGGCTCATGTAACCAGGCGACAGCGACAACTCGGTCAGATGTTCCAGTTGCCGCGCGCCAAAACCAGCCTCTTCCTTGAGCTCGCGCTCGGCCGCTGCCAACACATCCTCGCCAGGTTCGATCAGGCCCTTGGGCAGCGACATCTCATAGGCATCGGTGCCGCCGCAGTATTCTTCGACCAGCACCGCGTGCTCGGAATCGAGCATCGCCACGATCATCACTGCGCCATACCCGGCCCCCTTGCCGACCAGTCGCTCATAGGTGCGCTCGACGCCATTGGAAAAGCGCAGCTGCACCTCTTCAACGCAGAACAAGCGGCTGGTAGCGACGATCTCGCGGGCTAGTACTTCGGGTTTCTGGCGCATGGCGGCTCCTTGGCGTGAACGCGGTACTATAACGCGGCTTTCTTGATTGTTTATGTCGGATATCTGTTTACCGCTGGAGAAGTTTTCAATGCCATCACTGCCCTGGCGCGACATCGATACCGTTCTGCTGGATATGGACGGCACGCTGCTGGACCTGCATTACGACAACCATTTCTGGATGGAGCACCTGCCCAGGCGCTATGCCGAGCTGCATGGTGTCAGCCAGGCCATGGCCGAGCTTGAGTTGCAGCCGTTGTTCGAGCGTAACGCCGGTCAGTTGCAGTGGTATTGCCTGGACTTCTGGAGCGCTGAACTGAAGCTGCCGGTGCGCGAGTTGAAACTGGAAACCGCTCATCTGATTGCCCTGCGCCCGGACGCCGATACCTTTCTGGCGGCGATCAAACAGGCCGGAAAACGCGTGATATTGATCACCAACGCCCATCGCGACTCGTTGTCGCTGAAGCTGGAAAGAGTCGAGCTGGCCCCCTATTTCGAGCGGTTGATCAGCTCCCACGATTACGGCTTCGCCAAGGAGAACCCGCAATTCTGGGATGCCTTGCGCGCAGACATCGACTTCGAGCCACACCGCAGCCTGTTTATCGACGACACCTTGCCGATTCTGCGCAGCGCACGGGACTTTGGCGTGGCGCATCTGTTGGCCGTGAGACAGCCGGACAGCCGCAAAGAGCCGAAAGACACGGCCGAATTTGCGGCGGTGGGGGATTATCGGGAGTTGATCGAAGGGCTCTAGACCTTATCGCCTGGATCTCGGCGTGTTTTCGCGATTTATCAGAAATCATCGACAGACTCTTGATCGACGCCATCTATCGGTAGATCAGTATTAGCGATTAGACGCGACACATTGACGCGCCTAGGCTTAACGCTGGATAAACCGCCGGTATTGCCTCATGAAAGCCAAGCGTCCGGTCTGCGCGGCGCCTGCCCTCGAAACACCCGCGTCCGCCGCCAGTCAGAGTTACCAGTATTGCAACCTCGATCACAGCGAATCAGCCAGCACCGCGCTCGCTGAGGAAGTGGCGTTGGCGATCGCCTACAACGGCATCAGCCAGGCGGTGATGCTGGTCACCCCGACCGATCTGGAAGACTTCATCGTCGGCTTCAGCCTGGGCAGCGGGATCATCAGTGACGTGTCTGACCTCTATGACCTGCAACTCAGCGGGTCCGGTTCGGCACAGTACGCGCAGGTCAGCATTTCCAGCCGCGCATTCTGGAACCTCAAGCAGCAACGTCGGCAACTGGCCGGCACCAGCGGTTGCGGGCTCTGTGGCGTCGAAGCGGTCGAGCAAGCCTTGCCGCAACTCAACGTATTGCCCGGCGCACCCTTGCCACCCGCGCAATGGCTTGAAGGCCTGCGCCAGCGCATCGGTGCATTCCAGCCATTGGGCCAGCACAGCGGCGCAGTGCATGCCGCGGTGTTCATGAACAGCCAGGGCGAGTTGCTGCTGGGCCGTGAAGACATCGGCCGGCACAACGCGCTCGACAAGCTGATTGGCGCGCTGATCCGCCAGAACATCCCGACCGCGGGCGGACTGGTGATTGTCACCAGCCGTTGCAGCCTCGAATTGATCCAGAAAGTCTTGCGCGCCGGCATCCAGACCCTGGTCAGCCTGTCGTCGCCCACCGGCCTGGCCTTGCAATGGGCACGCCGGCACAACCTCAATCTTATCCACCTGCCGCAAAGAAGTGCGCCGCGGGTCTATAGCCCTGCGACGGAGAACCAAGCGTGAGTCAACATCGTCAAGCCGACCAGAAACCCGTCCCCCGCTACAAACCCTACAAAGGCCCAGCCGGTGGCTGGGGCGCTCTGATCAGCGTCGCCCAGGCCTGGTTGACCAGCGATAACGCGCTGAAAAACCTCCGCATAATGCTCAAGACCAACCAGAACGGCGGCTTCGACTGCCCCGGTTGCGCCTGGGGCGATTCTCCGGAAAAGGGCATGGTGATGTTCTGCGAGAACGGCGCCAAAGCGGTCAACTGGGAAGCCACCAAGCGCCGGGTCGATGCCGCATTCTTCGCCAAGCACAGCGTCAGCTCGCTGCTGGAACAAAGTGACTACTGGCTCGAATATCAAGGCCGGCTGACCGAGCCGATGAGCTACGACGCCGAGACCGACCGTTACACCCCCATCAGTTGGGAGGCGGCCTTCACGCTGATCGGCAAACATCTGCAAAACCTGTCGAGTCCAAATCAGGCCGAGTTCTACACCTCGGGCCGCGCCAGCAACGAAGCGGCGTATCTCTACCAGCTGTTCGTCCGTGCGTTCGGCACCAATAACTTCCCCGACTGTTCGAACATGTGCCACGAGGCCAGCGGTGTGGCCATGGCGCAAAGTATTGGCGTCGGCAAAGGCACGGTGACCTTCGACGACTTCGAACACGCTGACGCGATTTTCGTCTGGGGCCAGAACCCCGGCACCAACCATCCACGGATGCTCGAACCGCTGCGCGAAGCGGTGAAACGCGGCGCTCAGGTGGTGTGCATCAACCCGCTCAAAGAGCGTGGCCTGGAGCGTTTCCAGCACCCACAGCACCCGATCGAAATGCTCACCAACGGTGACAAGCCGACCAACACGGCGTACTTCCGTCCTGCACTGGGCGGTGACATGGCGCTGCTGCGCGGCATGGCCAAGTTCCTGCTGCAATGGGAGCGCGAGGCGCAACAGACCGGCGCGCCATCGGTGTTCGACCACGACTTCCTCAACGAGCACACCGCCAGCGTCCTCGATTACCTGGGCAAGATCGATGACACCCCATGGGAACAGATCATCGAGCAGTCCGGGCTGACCCTGGAAGAGATCGAGCAAGCGGCGCGCATGTACGCCAAAGGCAAGAACGTGATCATGTGCTGGGCCATGGGCATCACTCAGCACCGGCACTCGGTGCCCACCATCCAGGAAATCGCCAACCTGATGCTGCTGCGCGGCAACATCGGCCGGCCGGGCGCGGGTCTGTGCCCGGTGCGCGGGCACAGCAACGTGCAAGGTGACCGGACCATGGGCATCAACGAACGCCCGCCGGCGTTCTTCCTCGATGCACTGGAGCGGCGCTTCCAGTTCAAGGTGCCGCGTGAGAACGGCCACAACGTGGTCGAGGCTATCCACGCGATGCTCGACGGTCGCTCGAAAGTCTTCATCGGACTGGGCGGCAATTTCGCCCAAGCCACACCCGACAGTCCACGGACCTTCCAGGCCCTGAGCAATTGCGACCTCACCGTGCAGATCAGCACCAAGCTCAACCGCAGCCATCTGGCGCACGGCAAAGCAGCGCTGATCCTGCCGTGCCTGGGCCGCACCGACATCGACCTGCAAACCGAAGGGGCGCAAGCGGTGACGGTGGAAGATTCGTTCAGCATGGTTCACGCCTCCAACGGCCAGTTGCAGCCGCTGTCGAAACAGATGCGCTCGGAGCCGTCGATCATCGCGGGGATTGCCACCGCGACCCTGGGCGCCACTCCTGTCGACTGGAACTGGCTGGTGGCCGATTACCGCCGCATCCGCGACCTGATCGCCGACACGATTCCGGGCTTCAAGGACTTCAACCAGAAGCTCGAAAACCCGGGCGGTTTCTACCTGGGCAACAGCGCAGGCGCCCGCCGCTGGAACACCCCGTCCGGTCGCGCCAATTTCCGTCCGAACATCCTGCCGGCCGATCTGGTCCACGAGCGCACCCGCGCCACTGGACAGTTGCCAGACCTGATCATGCAATCGATGCGCTCTCACGATCAGTACAACACCACCGTTTATGGTCTCGACGATCGTTATCGTGGGGTCAAGGGCCAGCGTGACGTGTTGTTCGTCAACGAAGCCGACATCATTCGACTGGGCTTCAAACCGGGGCAGAAAGCCGACATCGTGTCGATCTGGGATGATGGTCGTGAGCGCCGCGTCAAAGGCTTTACCTTGCTGGCATTCGATATTCCCGCCGGACAAGCCGCTGCGTATTACCCGGAGGTGAACCCGCTGGTGCCGCTGGAAAGCACCGGTGACGGCAGCCACACCCCGACCTCTAAGTTCGTTGCGATCCGTCTGGAAGCGGCGAGCGAGACCGGGTTGATCATGGCCAGGTCGGCTTAAAGCAAAGTCAAAAGATCGTCCGAACGCGGCCCGAACCTGCGGCAGTTCCTACAAAAGCGGTGTGATAACCGTTCTCCGTAGGAGCTGCCGCAGGCTGCGATCTTTTAGCATCATGACGGACAAACCCGCTTTTCAAACGCCCACAAAAAAGGCCGCTTTTGTATCAAAGCGGCCTCTCGCAAGTAGCTAAAGACCCGCGAAAAACCATTAAGTTCCATCTAAAAAACAATAACTTAGCAAATTGTGCACAAGTCGTGTTACTCGTCGGATTTCGATTGTAACCATCGCGACACAGCCTCAGGATCGCGCCGTCATCCCTTTGAGGCTCCTCTCATGAAGTTCTCCTCGATTCTCTTGTTGTCCCTTGGCCTGATCAGTGGCGCCGCATCTGCTGGTGGCACCGCCGAGGCAGGTGTTGGCGGCGCATTGGGCGGGGTACTTGGCTCAGTGGTTGGTCAATCGCTGGGTGGCAGCACCGGCTCGACCATTGGTGCAGCCTTGGGCGGCGCTGGTGGTAGTGCGGTGGGCGCCAACAGACACAGCCGTGGCGAAGCCGCCATCGGTGGTGCGCTCGGCGCAGCCGGCGGTAACGTGGTCGGCCGCAGCATGGGCGGCACCACAGGCAGCCTGATTGGCGCAGCAGCCGGCGGTGGCGTGGGCGGTGCGCTGGGGAACCATATGGGCAACACCAGCTATGACGAAGACCGTGGCGATCGTTACCGTGGTGGCCGCCGTTACTACCGTGACTATGATGATGACCACCGTGGTCGTGGCCATGCCTACGGGCATCGCAAGCATCATCACTACTATCGTGATCGCGACTAATCCCTGAGTCGTTTCACGAAAGAGATTCCTAAAAAATCGCAGCCCTTGGGCTGCGATTTTTCGTTTCACACCACTAACCGCTCCAGCGCCCCGCGTAACCCGGCAGGAATCGCCACCGGCTGATTCGACGCCCGATCCACAAACACATGTACAAAGCGGCCTGCCGCGCAGGCGTCCTCTTCCCCGGCCTTGAACACCGCCAGTTCGTACTGCACCGAACTGCTGCCCAACTTGCCCACCCGCAAACCGATTTCAATACGTTCGGGAAACGCGATCGAGGCGAAGTAATCGCACGCCGAACTCACCACAAACCCCACCACTTCACCGTCGTGAATATCCAAACCGCCGACGTCGATCAGGTAGGTGTTCACCGCCGTGTCGAAGAAGCTGTAGTAGGTCACGTTGTTCACATGGCCATAAACATCGTTGTCGTGCCAGCGGGTGATGATCGGCTGGAAGTGGCGGTAGTCGGAGCGCTGGGGTATCGGGTTGGACATCAGTGTCGGTTCCTGGAATTGAACAGCCAGTCTAAGGCGAAAACCGCGTTATCGTTCTTCACGCGTATCGGAACGCTGCCCGGCCCACGCCCGCACCTCGGCATACGGATAATCCTCCAGCGCCGCAAACCCCGGAATCGCCCGCGCCTTGAGTTTGGTAAACAGCGGCACGCTGATACCACACAAGAACCGCGTCAGCCGTTCCGCACCCGGCACATGGCCGTTGTACGCCTCATGCCTGTGGATAAAGTCGCCACACAGCGCCTCGAAGTTTTTATCCACAAGCGTCGGCAGCGCAGGTGGTTCCGGCAGACGGGCAACCTGCCCATAGCACACCGAACAATGCCCACACTGCTGCGGCGCATTTTCGTCGCCGAAGTACTGCGCCAATCGATAGCCCAGGCAGTGCTCGGTGGCGAACAGATCGAGCATCGCGTGGATACGCGCGATTTCCGTGCGTTCATGTTGCGTGAAATAGCCATGCAACTGAGCGCTCAACATCTGGGCATCGAAGTCCGTCATCAGCAGGCTGTAGACCTCGGTCATCTGCTTGCTTTCAAGCTCGACCCAGCCCTTCTCCTGAAAGTAGTCCAGCGCCTTGACCACCCGGTTGCGCTCGGCCTGATGCTGCTGATACAGCACATCGAAATTCACCGTGGCCCAGGTTCGCGCTCGGCTGGAGGTCTGGATAATCGCCTCGACGAAGTCCCGTCGCTCGCCCTCGAAACGCGCGAGCAAGGCTTCAGGCTCCAGCAGGAACTTGAAACGATACTCGGCAAAATAGGCGTAACGCGGCGCGATCAACCCTTTGAGTTCAAGCTGCACCAGCAAGGTCTTGAGCGGCAGTTGGCGAATATTGCTCTGGTCGGACAACGGTCCCAGCAAAAACTCCCATTGCCCATCCGGCGCGGCCGCTTGCAGTTCGTCGAGCACACAGCGGATGCCGTCCAGCTCCGGCGTGTCGCCGTACACGAAGTTTTCCAGCACGTTGAGGCTGTCACGGTTGGCCAGGACCAGGCAGTCGGAAGGTTGCCCGTCGCGCCCGGCACGACCGATTTCCTGGCTGTAGTTCTCAATGGATTTCGGCAAGTCGAAATGCACCACGTTGCGGATGTCACTCTTGTCGATGCCCATGCCGAACGCGATGGTGGCGACGATGCAATTGGACTGCCCGCCCATGAACCGGCGCTGGATCGCCTCGCGCTGCTCATTGGGCAAACCGGCGTGATAGGCCTCGGCCTGAAGACCATTTTGGCTCAGGAGCTGGGCAATCTGTTCGGCAGTTTTCTGCAAAGTCACATAGACGATGCTGGGCTCTCCGACACGCTGGCCCATCCATTCCACCAGACGGCGGCGCTTGTCCTGACCACGCACCGGCTCAACCAGCAAATTCAGGTTGGGCCGATAGAAGCCGGTGGTCACCACATCGTTCGCCGCGATGGCGAATTTCGCCTGCATGTCGGCGATCACTTTGGGCGTGGCAGTGGCCGTCAGCAGCAAGGTTTGCGGGATGTTGAACTGGCGCTGGTAGTCCGGCAGTTTCAGGTAGTCCGGGCGGAAGTTGTGGCCCCATTCGGAAATGCAGTGCGCCTCGTCCACCACCAGCAACGAGATCGGCACTTGCTGCAGAAAGTTGCGAAAACGCTCGTTCTTCAAGCGCTCCACGGAAATCATCAGGATCTTCAACTCGCCGGACCTGGCCCGCGCCATCACCGCGTTGGCGTCATCGCGGCTCTGGGCCGAATCGATACTCGCCGCCGCAATCCCGTGGCGCTGCAAGAACGCCAATTGGTCCTGCATCAGCGCCAGCAAGGGCGACACCACCAGCGTCAGGTGCGGCAACAACAAGGCCGGCAGTTGATAGCACAAGGACTTGCCGGACCCGGTCGGGAAAATCGCCGCCGCCGAGCGCCCGGCCAACACCGCACTGACCGCCGCCTCCTGGCCGGGCCGGAACTGTGGGTAACCAAAGACCTGTTCGAGGGTGTTGTGCATAAGCTGTCACTCCGTTGACCGCCGCAGTGCCAAAAGCCTGGCCGGCGGCACCGCCGTTGACTGCTGCCATGCCGAAATCCTAGCCGGCGGGCGCAGCGAGTCGAGAAAAGATCGGGCGCAAAAAGGATACGGAATGATACAGGGCGGGAATGTCGCCAGCGCACTGATCGTTCCGCGCCGGGCGTGGAACGATCGTCAACGAAAGAGTCGGGCCTACCGCTGCGCCCGACAGTCGACCCACTTCACGCCGTTGCGCTGGTTCACCGCAATCAGCGCGGGGACCGCTTTCGGTGCCTTGTCGTGGATGTCATGGAACAGGATGATCCCGCGGCGCCACAGCAGCATCAGGGTCTGTACGCGCTGGGTCGCGGCGTCTGCGTTGATCTGTCTGCTCCAGTCCTGGGAGTCGATGCCCCAGAGCATCACTTTCAGGCCCTGGGCCTTGAAGAACCCGGCGCTGTCGCTGCGACGCTGGCCATACGGCGGGCGAAACAACGACTGATAGTCATCCGGAACCGTGCCGCGTACCAGCGTCACCGAACGGTTGATCGACGACTGCCACTCGCTCCAGGCGCTGTGGGATTTGTGCTCCCAGCCATGCAGGGCAACGCACTGGCCTCGGTACAACTCGCGCATTTTGTCTGGCGAAGACTTACGCAAGCGCGCCTGAAAGGGCTCGCCGAGCACAAAGAACATACCGTGCAAATCGTTGGCTCGCAGCACGTTGGCCACAGCATCGGTGTGCCGGTCGATGCCACTCGGGCCATCGTCGAACGTCAGCAGAAACTGTCGGTCGGCCAGCTCATCGCCCGTCAGTTCAGCGCTGTCAAAACGTTCGATCTCGCTGCTGATCGTCGGGAACAACGCAGCCAGGCGCAGTTGCTCGTTCAAATACTGCTCGTGAAATACCCGGCTGACCGAGGCCCATGCGGCATAGGCCGGGCCGACCTCGCCGGTGAAACCGGCCACCTGCTGACGCAAATCATCGAGGCCACGCACCTGTGGACAAAACAGCTCGGTCGCGCAGTTCTGACTGGCACTGCGGTAGTTGCTCAATAGCCGATCCCAGAAACGCTGGCGCACCTGCTCCACAGATTTGAACTCGACTTGCTTCACCCCCAAACGCTGCTTGAGGGCGTTTTCGTCCAGTGCTTCGCTGGCCAGCAATGCCTTGCCGAACATCAGCATCTCGGCACGCGAGGCCATATCGAAACCCGCCTCAGTGGCCAGCGAACCTGGCCAACCGCCGCGATCAATAGTCGCAAATACCGCAGCACCCACCGCCTGTGCGGTGTTTGCCCACAGGCAACCGAGCAGTAAAAAAGTAAAAGCCCGCAACCGCATACCCAGCTCCTTAAATGCACAACGCGCCGATAGCGGCGCGTTGTGGGGTCAACTCAACGCAAACCGATCAGCGGTTTTGCACGCGCTCGATCGCCTTGTCATACACCGGGTTGGCTTTTTCCTGCTTGGCCAACTGGTAATGACGCAATGCGTCGGGGAACTGATTCGCCGCTTCATAGATACGGGCGATGTTGTAGTAGGAACTGGCGCGAACAGTCGCAGCCGAATTGCCGCTGGCCAGTGCGATAGCCTTGCGGTTGGCCCAGATCGACTCGGCAGTGTTGCCGGCCTTCTGATACGCCAGACCCAGGTTGCTGTAGGCCTGACCGAAACCATTGTTCAGCTCAATGGCCTGACGATAGACGTCGATCGCCTGCGGCAGGTCGCCGGAGTGGTAGGCCGCTTCGCCTTTCTGGTTCAGGGTTTTCGCATGCGACAGCGCCGAAGTACTGACCGCCACGGCAGTGACGGCCACGCTGTCATCGAGCAACGGCGAGACTTCGTTCAACACGTTCGCGGCATCAACCTGGGAGCCCGTGAAGTTGTTGATGTCCTGGAAGTCGCCACTGCCGGTCATGCGGAATACGGTCCACAGGTTGCCGCTGCGGTTTTGCGGCACGTAGTAAGTGCGCACCAGTGACTGGCCCATGTACACGAACACTTTGGCCTGGCTGTTGGAGAGTGCACGCGAGTTCGGGTTGCTGCTGTTACTG
>CAYNGZ010000072.1:0-18909 GCA_964396695.1 uncultured Pseudomonas sp. | reverse complement strand
ACTTATTGATTTATATATTATTTTTAAGGGCTGGCTTGCCAGCCCTGGCCCATGGTCCTTACGCGACAGCGCGGCCTCGAAGAGGGGGCGGCCCCTCCTACAGGTGATCAGTCGCTCAGCGTTTCACAGCAGTCGGCTTGTGTTGCTCGGCGCGTTTGCTCAACAGGTCGAACACCGCCGGATAGGCCGGGCGTTCGATGTAGCGTCCGGCACCCCGTTCGGCGCGCAGATCGCCGTCGGCCCAGACCACCTTCCCTTGGCTGATGGTGTGGCTGGGCACGCCGCGCACGGTCTTGCCTTCAAAGATGTTGAAGTCGACGTTTTGGTGATGGGTCCTGGCGGAAATGGTGCGTGTACCTTGCGGGTCCCAGAGCACCAGGTCGGCATCGGCGTTGACGCGAATCGCGCCTTTGCGTGGGTAGAGGTTGAAGATTTTTGCAGTGTTGGTGGAGGTCAGCGCGACGAAGTCCTGCATCGACAGGCGCCCGGTGTTGACCCCTTCATCCCAGAGCACCGCCATGCGATCTTCGATACCGGCGGTGCCGTTGGGGATCTTGCTGAAGTCATCACGGCCAGCGGCTTTCTGTTCGGCACAGAAGCAGCAGTGGTCAGTGGCGGTGGTGTGCAGATTGCCCGATTGCAGGCCGTGCCAAAGCGCTTCCTGATGGCCGCGAGGACGGAAGGGCGGGCTCATCACGTAACCGGCAGCGGTTTGCCAGTCCGGGTGCTGGTAGACGCTGTCGTCCAGCAGCAAATGCCCGGCCAGCACTTCGCCGTAAACCGGTTGGCCCTTGCGGCGGGCATAGGTAATTTCATCCAGCGCCTCCTTGGTCGAGACGTGAACCAGGTACAGCGGCGTGCCAAGGGTTTCAGCGATACGAATCGCCCGGCTTGCGGCTTCACCTTCAACCTGGGAGGGCCGCGACAGCGGGTGCGCTTCAGGGCCGGTGATGCCTTGGGCCATCAGCTTGCGTTGCAGGTGATAGACCAGCTCGCCGTTTTCCGCGTGTACGGTCGGTACTGCACCGAGCTCCAGGCAGCGCTCGAAACTCGCGACCAACGTGTCGTCGGCGGCCATGATCGCGTTTTTGTACGCCATGAAATGCTTGAAGCTGTTGACCCCGTGCAGGCGTACCAGCTCGGCCATTTCTTCGCGAACCTGTTCGCTCCACCAGGTGATGGCAACGTGAAAGCCATAGTCGGACGCTGATTTTTCAGCCCAGCCGCGCCACTGATGAAAGGCTTCCAGCAGCGACTGCTGCGGATTGGGAATCACGAAGTCGATGATCGAGGTGGTGCCTCCGGCCAGACCTGCCGCCGTACCGCTGAAAAAGTCTTCGCTGGCCACGGTGCCCATGAAGGGCAGTTGCATGTGGGTGTGCGGGTCGATGCCGCCGGGCATCAGGTATTGGCCGCTGCCGTCGAGCACTTCGCAGCCTGCGGGAGTATCAAGATTGTTGCCGATGGCTTTGATCACGCCGTCGGCACACAAGACATCAGCGCGATAACTTTCATCATGGGTAATAACGGTGGCGCCACGGATCAACAGAGACATTCCGAGTTCCTCTCAGGCTTGACCGGCTTCTACCGGTTCTAAATGTTTTTATATGTAGCAGGCTAAGGAAGTTGTATTCCTGTCAGCACTGTCAGGAATAAACGCTAGCTGGAGATATCGGATTGGGCAAGAATATTTTTTATAAGCTTATATCGATATTAACGTGTTGAAACTAAACGAATAAAAGTAAAAATCACCAAAATGGTGAGGCCTCTCACCATTTTGACGCACTTGACAGAAACGAAATATGGTCAAGATTTCCTATGTGAAATCAGCTATTTGAGGTATGCCCGTGGCTGAGAGAAAAAATACAAAATAAATGTAACGCACCAGATTGAGTCCAGACGGTTCGGACAACTTGCCTGGCATTTTGCCTGAGTGCTCATGCAAGTATTCACGGGCTTGATGCTTGTTTAATAAAACTGATTAACATCAGTTGTTTACATGGATTTTACTGGCGTACCCAGATGGTCAGCAGAATGTTCGGCATGTTTATTGATTGCCGCCGCTGAGACCTTGGCCGGTCGGTAAAAGTCGTCAGTTCTCCGGCCATCGTCCGGCTTGCGGTCCAACCGCTGGCCAGCCCGATGAGCAAAATAATCAAAAGAACAGTGGAGCGGCCATGCAACAGAACAGATCGCAAGTCACCGAGCGCGAAGGGTTGTATGAGCTGGACGCCGGTAGCGACGTCCTCGACAGTCCCCGGTACAACCACGACATTGCGCCGACCAGGGTGCACGAACGAACCTGGAACAAATGGCACATCACCGCACTGTGGATCGGTATGTCGGTTTGCGTACCGACCTACACCCTCGGCGGGGTGCTCACCGCGTATCTTGGCTTGACGGTTGGCGAGGCGTTGCTGGCGATTCTGCTGGCCAACGTCATTGTTCTGATTCCGCTGACCCTCAACGCTTTCGCCGGCACCCAATACGGCATTCCGTTTCCAGTGTTGCTGCGTTCATCCTTTGGGGTGATCGGCTCCAACATACCGTGCCTGATCCGTGCGCTGGTGGCCTGCGGCTGGTTTGGCATCCAGACGATGTTTGGCGGGCTGGCGATTCACCTGTTTCTCGGCTCGATTTTCGAGGGTTGGAAATCCCTTGGCGGCACCGGCGAAGTCATTGGCTTCATGATTTTCTGGACGCTGAACCTGTGGGTGGTGCTGCGTGGTGCCGAGTCGATCAAATGTCTGGAAACGCTCTCGGCACCGCTGTTGGTGGCGGTGGGGCTGGGCCTGCTGGTCTGGGCCATGCCGAATGTGTCGCTGACCGAATTACTGGCCCAGCCACCGAAACGTCCCGAGGGCGCAAGCGTGACCGGTTACTTCTTTGCCGGGCTGACCGCGATGGTCGGGTTCTGGGCGACCTTGTCGCTGAACATCCCGGATTTCAGCCGCTACGCCAAAAGCCAGAAGGACCAGATCCTTGGGCAGATCTTCGGTTTGCCGCTGACCATGTTCCTGTTCGCCTCGCTCGGGGTGGTGATGACTGCCGCGTCGGCGAAACTGGTGGGCGTGACCGTCTCTGATCCGGTCAGCCTGATCGGGCATATCCAGAGCCCGGTGTGGGTGGCGGTTGCCATGGCGCTGATCATTATCGCAACGCTGTCGACCAACACCGCGGCCAACATCGTGTCCCCGACCAACGACTTCCAGAACCTGGCGCCCAAAGTCATCAACCGCACCAAAGCGGTGATGCTGACCGGTCTGGTAGGGCTGGCGCTGATGGGGCACGAACTGCTGAAGAAACTTGGACTGATTGTCTCCGATGTCAGCCTGGAGACGGTCTATTCCAACTGGTTACTCGGTTATTCAAGCCTGCTCGGGCCGATTGCCGGAATCATGGTGGTGGACTACTTCCTGATCAGGAGACAACAACTGGACCTGGCAGGCCTGTACCGCGACGACGTGTACCCGGCGTGGAACTGGAACGGCTTCATCGCCTTCGGCGTGCCGGTGGTGTTGACCCTGCTGTCGCTGGGCAGCGATGCCTTCAACTGGTTCTACAGCTATGGCTGGTTCACCGGCTCGGCGCTTGGCGGCTTGATGTATTACGGGTTGTGCACGATGCGAACCAGTCCGTCTGTTGTGAAGTCTTCGGTGTGACGGATGGCCTCATCGCTCTCATCCTCAGTCTAAATCCTGCGTAAGACACAAGCGGGCTTGCTCGCGAAGACGGCCTCTACTACACAAAAGATTTGCCTGAGAAAACCCATAGCAATTGCCTGAAGGAGATCACCATGAACGCTGCCGTAGACGTTCTGCAGTCCAGCCATCAGCACATCAACCGCGACCGCCTCTGGCAGTCGCTCATGGAACTGGCCAAGCTCGGCGCCACGGTCAAGGGCGGTGTCTGTCGCCTGGCCCTGACTGATCTCGACCGCCAGGCCCGCGACATTTTTGTCAGATGGTGCGAGGAGGCGGGCTGCACGGTGAGCATCGACGCCGTCGGCAACATCTTCGCCCGCCGCGCCGGACGCAATCCGCAGCTGCCACCGGTAATGACCGGCAGCCACATCGACACCCAACCCACTGGCGGCAAGTTCGACGGCTGCTTCGGCGTGCTGGCCGGCCTCGAAGTGCTGCGCACCCTCAACGACCTTGGCGTAGAAACCGAAGCGCCGCTGGAAGTGGTGGTCTGGACCAACGAAGAAGGCTCGCGCTTTGCCCCGTGCATGATGGGCTCCGGGGTGTTTGCCGAGAAATTCACCCTCGAAGAAACCCTGGCCAAGACCGACGCCGATGGCGTGACCGTGGGACAAGCGCTGAATGCCATCGGTTATGCCGGCCCGCGCAAGGTCAGTGGTCACGCGGTGGGTGCCTACTTTGAAGCGCACATCGAACAAGGCCCGATTCTGGAAGACGAGCGTAAAACCATTGGCGTGGTGATGGGCGCGTTGGGGCAGAAGTGGTTCGATCTGAAATTGCGCGGCGTCGAGGCTCACGCCGGGCCAACGCCGATGCATTTGCGCAAGGATGCCCTGGTGGGGGCTGCCGCCATCGTCGTCGCCGTGAATCGTACCGCCCTCGCTCATCAGCCTCACGCCTGTGGCACGGTCGGTTGTCTGCAAGCCTATCCGGGCTCGCGCAACGTGATCCCTGGCGAAGTGCGCATGACCCTGGATTTCCGTCATCTGGAGCCGGCAAGACTGGACTCGATGATCGCCGAGGTGCGGCAGGTGATCGACAGCACCTGCGACGAACACGGTCTGACGTTCGAACTGACCCCGACTGCCGACTTCCCACCCCTGTATTTTGACAAGGGCTGCGTCGAGGCGGTGCGCGGCGCGGCGCAAGGTCTTGGGTTGTCGCACATGGACATCGTCAGCGGGGCAGGACATGACGCCATCTTCCTCGCCGAGCTGGGGCCGGCGGGAATGATCTTTGTGCCGTGCGAGGGCGGCATCAGCCACAACGAAATCGAAAACGCCGCACCGGATGATCTGGCGGCCGGTTGCGCGGTGTTGTTGCGGGCGATGCTGGCAGCCTCGGCGGCGATTGCCAGTGGTGAGTTGGCGGCCTGAAAGGCCGACGTGCACTGGCGGACTCCATCAGTGCACGTCATAAACCCAGGTCCGGAAGCCCTGACCCAAGCTGTTCAACGACGGGTTTGCAGGACGTTGAAAATGAGCATGCCCGCCAGCATGGCAATCACAAACACCCAGGCCTGCCAGTGTGCTGTGGGCAGCAGCACCAGTGCCGGACCCGGGCACATGCCGGCGATACCCCAGCCGACGCCGAACAGCAGACTGCCACCGATCAGGCGTCTATCCACTTCGCGGTTTACCGGCAGTTGCATGGGCGAGCCCAGCAGGGATTTTTCCTGCCTCATGGCCCAATGAAACGGTACCCAGGCCACGGCAATGGCGCCGATCATGACCAGGGCGAGGGAAGGGTCCCAAAGCCCGGCAATGTCCAGAAAGCCCAGCACTTTGGCCGGGTTGGCCATTCCGGCCGACAGCAAGCCGATGCCGAACAGTAAACCGGCAATAAACGCAGTCAGTTTCTTCATGTTCAATTCCCCAGCAGATGACGCAAGGCGAACACTGTTGTGAAGCCGGTGAACATGAAGCACAGCGTGGCGATGATCGAACGTGGAGAAAGCCGTGAAATGCCACATACGCCATGACCACTGGTGCAACCCGCGCCATAGCGGGTGCCGATGCCCACCAGCAGCCCCGCCACGATCAGGCCCAGGGTGCCTGTCTTGAACTCGATGCCCGGCTGTCCCTGGAACACCATCCACAGCACAGGTGCCGCCAGTAATCCCAGGATGAACAGGAATTTTTCTCCCGAAGCCGAGTCTCTGGGCGCCAACAGGCTGCCCAACAGCCCGCTGATGCCAGCGACGCGACCGCTGACGACCACCCACAAGCCGGCGGCGAGACCGATCAGCGCGCCACCGGCCAACGCGGACCATGGGGTGAAGTGAAGCGAATCGAACGTCATGACAACTCTCCGGCTGGGCAATGGGGCGGCACTAAACCACTCTTTTAACCTTGAGCATAGGGCTGCTTGTGCGGTTGGGGAGGCAATCAACCGGCGCAGGTGGTTGATCCATGGCAACATTTACTTTGAGAAAGCTGTTTCAAAAAGTATGTATGTCGGTGACTATGCCCGATATTTGTCGCTTTGTTACGGAATCACGTAGTTGAGCTCACTAGGGAGAATCGGTTTATGGCCATCAAGATCGAAGGAGTGATCGCCAGTAAAGTCGGCTTTGCATCCCACCAGAATGCTGTACCCGTGATGCGAGAGCTGACAGTACACAATGATAGTGATACGGATTACAACGATCTTGTACTGGAGCTTGTGGCGGATCCGCCCTTTCTAGAAAGCAAGAAATGGCGTCTGGACCGGTTAAGCAAAGATTCAACATTGCACATTGCAGAGCGCAATTTATCGCTTAATGCGGGTTATCTTGCGGACCTTGCAGAAAGCCTCGCTGCGACGTTGGTTTTGCGGCTGACCTGTAAAGAGGAAGTGCTTTGTAGTCAGTCTTTTCCAATTGAACTCCTTGCAAAAAACGAATGGGGCGGTGTGAATTCGATGCCAGAGCTACTGGCAGCGTTTTCAATGCCCAATGACCCGGCCGTAGATCGGATTCTGAAGTCCGCTTCCGATGTATTGCGGCGCGCGGGAAAGGCAGATGGCATCGATGGGTATAAAAGCCAGTCGAGAACGAGGACATGGGAGCTGGCCTCCGCCCTATGGTCGGCAGTTTGCGGTCTGCGACTGAGTTATGCATTGCCACCTGCCAGTTTCGAAACTCATGGGCAAAAGGTACGAACTCCCGGTTTGGTTCTGGACGGGGGAGTTGCGACCTGCCTGGATACAGCATTGCTCTTTGCCGCAGCGCTTGAACAAGCTGGGCTTAATGCGCTGTTGGTGCTGACGAAGGGGCATGCATTCGTTGGTGTTTGGCTGCAGCCGCAAGAGTTTTCCCAACTTATTACCGATGAAGCTTCAGCGGTTCGCAAACGAATCGATTTGAAAGAGGCTCTGGTATTCGAAACTACTCTGGCAACGCAGTTACCGGTCCCCAGCTTCAGTCAGTCCGTCGCGAGTGCAGAGCGGCAAATCAATGATGACGACTTCATCATGGCTGTCGATATACATCGCGCACGTATGCAGCGCATCCGTCCGCTGGCCAGCTCGATTGCTCTGCCTAAAACAGATGGTTCTGCTGAGCCGGAAGTGATGTTCGAGGCATTGGAAGATGCACCGTCGCTCCCGGCCTTTGATGTTGAGATTCTTCCAGAATCAGATTCCCCTGCCGAGAAACTTACTCTTTGGCAACGCAAGCTCCTGGATCTGACGACGCGTAACCGACTCTTGCACCTGCCAGACAGTGCCAAGGGGGTTCGACTGATTTGTCCCGACCCCACAGAGTTGGAGGATCAGCTTTCCAGCGGTAAGCGCATTCGTATTGTCTCGGTGCCGGACTTGGAGGCGGGTGGGCGAGATGCCGCGCTCTATGAACAACAGAACCGTGAAAGCCTGCGTGATGAATACGCCCGAACCGCCTTGTCTCGCGGTGAAGTACTTGCCACTCTCGAAAAAAGCAAGCTTGAAGTCGCGCTGATCGAGTTGTATCGCAAAGCCCGCAGCGATCTTGATGAGGGTGGAGCCAATACTCTGTTTCTTGCCCTCGGCTTTTTGAAGTGGAAAAAAACGGCAGACGACCCGAAGACTTACTCGGCACCCTTGATTTTGCTGCCGGTGAAGCTTGACAGGAAAAGTGCACTGTCAGGCGTAACCATGACACTGCTTGAAGACGAACCTCGCTTCAACCTGACATTGCTCGAGCTACTGCGGCACGACTTCGAGTTAGTGATTCCAGGGCTTGATGGCGAACTTCCGACGGATGACAGTGGTATCGATGTGGCCGGTATCTGGAATATCGTCAGACGCGCTATCAGGGATGTGCCTGGGTTTGAAGTAACTACAGAACTTGTACTGGGGACCTTTTCTTTTGCCAAGTATTTGATGTGGCAAGACTTGGCGGCCCGTTCAACCCAGCTCTTGCAAAGCCCTATGGTCAAGCACCTGTTGGAGCGAAGTGCCGGTGGTGAAGGTTACAGCAGTTCTGGCGACTTCCCGAGGCCCGACGAGCTGGACAAAAAAGTCGATCCAGCCAATCTGTTTACTCCCTTGCCGGCAGACTCCTCCCAACTGGCCGCTGTGGTTGCATCGGCCAGTGGCTGTGACTTTGTTCTCGACGGTCCTCCAGGAACCGGTAAATCACAAACCATTGCAAACATGATCGCTCACAATCTTGCGTTGGGACGCCGGGTTTTGTTCGTTGCTGAAAAAATGGCAGCGTTGGATGTGGTCTATCGTCGACTTGAAGAAAAAGGCTTGGGAGAGTTTTGCCTGGAGCTGCACTCCAGCAAGACATCGAAAGTGGAGGTGCTCAAGCAGTTGGAGCGCGCGTGGGATGTTCGTGACACGCTCACCAGTGAACAGTGGATAGCTGAAACTACAAAGTTGCACAGGCTGAGGAGTCGACTCAACGAAGTCGTCGAGCTGTTGCATCGACGATCGCCAAACGGGTTGTCTGTGCATCAGGCCATCGGCCGTGTCGTTCGGGATGGAAACCCCTCGATTCCGCGATTGGGCTGGCCTGAAGGGACGACCCACTCTGCTCAAACTTACGAGCAACTGCGGGATGTGGCGCGACGTCTCGAACTCAATAGTCAGGCAGCGCGAAACCTATCCAGTAGTTTTGCAGTACTGGCGCCTACCGACTGGTCGAACGGTTGGCAGGAGGCAATTGTTGCCGCAGCGGGTGAGTTGCCAAAGGCTATCGAGAGCCTTACAGCGGCAAGTACAGGTTTGCGAAAGGCGACGAATCTGCCTCTCCCCGTCGCAGATAGTGATGAAATTGAGCAGCTTGCCCAGTTTGTCTCCCTGTTGGTTGACGCACACGGAGTGGATCTTTCATTCGTCTTTACATTGAATGTGAGTGCAAAGATCACGGCGGCAAAAAAAGCCGTAGTGCTATTGGGTGAGTATCGAGGAGTAGAGCAGTCGCTTTCTCTGCCTTATGCGCAGGAGGCATGTCGTGCAATCAATATCGAGCAAATAAAAAGCGACTGGGAACTGGCCAAGGGAAAATTTTGGATTCTGGCTACTTTTGGCAAGAAGAAGGTGGCCAAAAGTCTCGCCAAGGTAGGGGGGATAACAGGACTGCCGGACGTTGAGTCCGATCTGGTCAAACTGTTCAACATGCGCAACTTGTTGACCTCTCTTGATGGTTTCTCAGCAGATTTGAGCTCGATTCCAGGTTGGAACGGGCTGTCCAGCGATACTGCCGCAATAGTCACAGCCTATGAACTAGGCGAGCGCCTTCGGGCAATGATCAGCTCGCGGGCTGAATCTCCGGAAAATTTGATCTCGTTGCGTGAGGCGACTGAGAAACTTGTTGTCAAAGCTAATGAATTGCTGGGTGGTGGCGGTCACATAGCATCTGCGCTGCATCAGTTGAAGGACTCGTTGGCGCATTTCAATCAGGTGGTTGCACGATTCTACGAGTTGAGTAATCGACCCCACGAATCCAAGTTGACGATCGAGGCATTGCAGGATACCTCCAGCACAATTGTCCGTCAGGCATCGAAACTGAAGTCCTGGTGCGATTGGTGCAGGGTGAAGGAGGAGGCTATCGCTTCCGGGCTTCAGCCATTGGCAGATGCGCTGGCTGCAAATGCATTGCCGGAGGGCGAAACTGTCGCTGCCTTCGAAACGGCTTATGCTCGTTGGTTTGCGACGGGGGTGATCGATGCCGAGCCGGTGCTACGCAACTTTGTGCCAGTAGAACATACGAGTGATATCGAGGCTTTTGTTCGACTCGATGATGAACTGTCCAAACTTACCGTGCGATATATCCGTGCGAAATTGTGTGGTCTTATTCCATCTAAAAACGAGATCGGCAAGCAGGGTGGCTTTGGTGTACTGAAACATGAACTACAGAAGTCCAGGCGTCATAAACCTGTGAGACAACTCGCTGTCGAAATGGGAGGTGCAATGTCCAAACTGGCACCTTGCATGCTGATGAGCCCGCTTTCGATTGCGCAGTATCTTCCACCGGACTTGGCACTTTTTGATCTGGTTATCTTCGATGAGGCCTCACAGATCGCACCGTGGGACGCAATTGGCTCTATCGCAAGGGGCAAGCAGGTGGTGATCGCGGGTGACCCTCGGCAGATGCCGCCCACTAATTTCTTCAACCGTGGTACCTCAGCGTCAGAGGACGATACGGGGGAGGATATGGAAAGCATTCTGGATGAGTGCCTCGGGGCGGGTATTCCCAGTCACAGTCTCAGCTGGCACTACCGAAGCCGCCATGAGAGCTTGATTGCGTTCTCCAATCATCGTTACTACGACAGTAACTTGATTACATTCCCGGCAGCCGAAACCCGACCGAGTGCTGTCGAGTGGCGTCGAGTCGATGGTGTCTACGCCAAAGGAAAAGGCCGACACAATCAGGTTGAAGCGCAAGCAATTGTCACCGAAACAGTAAAGCGGTTGATGGACCCAGCCTTTATTTCTGCCGGGCATACAATCGGGATCATTACGCTCAACAGTGATCAACAACGACTTATCAATGACCTTCTTGATAGAGCTCGGCAGCAATATCCGCAGATCGAAGCGTTTTTCAAGGACGATCTTCCAGAGCCTGTTGTGGTCAAGAACCTGGAAACGGTGCAGGGCGACGAGCGCGATTTGATCATGCTGGGGGTGGGCTATGGCCCGACCGAGCCGGGAGCCCCAGTCATGTCAATGAATTTTGGCCCTCTCAATAAAGAGGGCGGATGGCGGCGATTGAACGTTGCGATCACACGTGCTCGCCGGGAAATGCTGGTGTTTTCGTCCTTTGATTCGTCCATGATCGATCTGACTCGTACCAACGCGCGAGCGGTGCGTGATTTGAAGCATTTCATTGAGTTCGCGCAACGTGGCCCCCGAGCGCTCGCAGAGGCAGTACAGGGATCGGTGGGAGGCTATGACTCACCATTTGAAGAAGCGGTGGCCCAAGGTCTGAGACGCAAGGGCTGGGAGGTGGTACCACAGATTGGCGTTTCGCGTTTTCGCATTGACTTGGGGATCGTCCATCCAGATCGGCCGGGGGATTACCTTGTCGGTGTCGAATGTGATGGTGCGACCTATCACAGCGCGGCAACGGCCAGGGACCGGGACAAAGTGCGCAGTGCCATTCTCAATGGGTTGGGCTGGAAGCTGGTTCGTCTATGGTCGACCGATTGGTGGATCGACAAGGCTGGCGCATTGGACCGTCTGCATGCATCGATTGAAGCGCTGTTGCAGGAGTCTCGTGCAGTTCCGCAAGTGAGCCAGGCACCCGTAATAGAGCTTCCTGTGCCCCATTTGTTGCTGGTGCAATCCCCATCAGCCGAAGCAGTCGTCGACCAACCGCAAGCGTTAGTCGTTGACCCAGCTGTTGCAGAGCTGACAGAACTCAAGATTGCAGGATCGTTTGCGGTTTCAGCCACTCCTGCAGTCAAGGCTGAATACCGCGTCACGGACTTTTCCAGTATTGGAGAACGGATCAGTGCAGAGGCCTTTTACTCGCAAGAGTACGATCAGGTTCTCGCCGATCTGATTGCGCATGTCCTGATACAGGAAGCTCCAATCCTTGATTCGTTATTGGTGCAGCGCGTTGCCCGCGCTCATGGTTTCCAGCGTACCGGCCGACTGATTCGAGAGCGAGTCTTGGACCTGACTGTGCAGAACCATCATCTGAGACGCGATCCTGTTGATGGTCATTTTGTTTGGCGCTCGGAAAGTGATATTGCCGCCTGGAATAGCTACCGGATTCCTGTGACTGCTGATGACGCCCGGTCCGTGGAGGAGATTGCTGCCGAAGAACTACTCACGGTGGCATCCTTGATTTCTGCGGGTGACAGACCATTGGAAATTGCCAAAACACTGGGCGTGAAACGCCTTACCAGCTCTGCGCGTGAACGAATTGAACAGGTCATGAGGTCGATGCCAGACTTCTAATCCATCAGGTGTAGAGCTGTTCAGCATCAGGAGAGGATGGCTTGTTAGCCAGACTCTCCTTTTTTGTTCTTGTCGCCCTGAGGCCTGAATCGCCTTACCAGAACGCCCGGACATAATTGAACGGCGCATGGTCAGCCAGGCGCCGGTTCATGACATTGCCGTTTCCTGGCGGTGTCTTGTAATGGGCGTTGTAATACTGTTCGCCCAGCTGCTGGTCCTGATCCATGAACGGCTGGCCGGGCGTCAGGTGAACAAGGCCGTTGAGGTCAATGTAGTGCAGCAGTCCTGTGTGCTGATAGCCGAGAAAGTCAGGCGGCACGGTGGTGACCAGGTCGCAGCAGTCAACGATCCGGATGCTGTGCAGGTCGTCGAGGCTGGCAACGAAGGTCGTATCACCGACCTTGGGGGAACCGAGGGTCACCAGCAGGTCGGCATTCGCCGGTTTGGCCAACAGCGTGGCGATTGCCGCGCCCAGGCTGTGGCCGCAAATGATCAAGCGGCTACGGGAACTGGCCGGCCCGGCAAGCCACGTCGATACCGTCTCCCAGAGACCCAATGCGGTCATCTTGAAACCGTGGTGGACGTGACCGCGACCGCTGCACAGGTCCCAGCGTTCGAGGAGGAACTGAATATTGGTGACCAGATCCAGCAAGTGATCTGGCTGGGTGCCCCGAAACACCAGCAACGCGGTGCCGTTGGGGGCGTTCATGACGCCGAAGCCGGCACCGTCGGTGGGGACATCGATAAAGTGCTCAAGTCCATGACTGAACCCCGCCAGCGCCAGTGCGTCGGACAACCTTGTGCTCTCTGCCGTCGATTGCTCGAAACGCACGTACGCCAATCGAGAGGCTTCGGTACAGAGTTGCAGGTCATCTACGACAGGTGACGTGAAAATGCTTGCTCGCTCTTCGGGTTTATACAGCGCTTGGCGGCCTGGATCATAGGGCAGTGTCATGACGACAACCTTTTATTGATCTTCAACATTGATTGAGTAAAGGCCAAGCCTTGGCATTGTAGACGCCGGCGTGGGCTGTTGAACGTTCAGTCCCGCTTTTGGCCGATGCACTGCCTACACGCACGCGATGGCTTGTTATAGTTCGGGCCTCATTTTCAGCGTCAGCAAGGATCACTGCCATGTCCGAATATCAAGCCTTTCGCGTCGAACTGAGCGACAACATCGCCCATGTGCAGATCAACCGCCCGGAAAAGATCAACGCGATGAACACGGCGTTCTGGACTGAAATCATCGAGATCTTCCAGTGGATCGACGACACCGATGAAGTCCGTGCGGTGGTGATCAGCGGTGCCGGCAAGCATTTCTCCTCGGGTATCGACCTGATGATGCTGGCATCGGTGGCCAATGAAATGGGCAAGGATGCCGGTCGTAACGCACGTCTGCTGCGGCGCAAGATTTTGACGCTGCAAGCGTCGTTCAATGCCGTCGACAACTGCCGTAAACCGGTATTGGCTGCCATTCAGGGCTATTGCCTGGGCGGTGCTATCGATCTGATTTCTGCTTGCGACATGCGCTATGCGGCAGAGGACGCGCAATTCTCGATCAAGGAGATCGACATGGGCATGGCCGCCGACGTTGGCACCTTGCAACGCTTGCCGCGGATCGTCGGTGACGGCATGCTGCGAGAACTGGCCTACACTGGTCGCACCTTTGGCGCGCAAGAGGCGCACAGCATCGGCCTGGTGAACCGGGTTTATCCGGACACGGCCAGCCTGCTGGATGGGGTGATGGGCATTGCCCGTGAAATTGCGGCAAAATCGCCGATTGCAATTGCCGGGACCAAAGAGATGATCAGCTACATGCGCGATCACAGCATCGACGACGGCCTGGAATACATCGCCACCTGGAACGCTGCGATGCTGCAATCCACCGACCTGCGGGTCGCCATGGCGGCGTCGATGAGCAAGCATAAACCCGAATTCCTGGACTGAGCACACATGACTTCACGCTGGACCACTGCAGTACTCGACACCGACTTATTGGGCGGCTGGGCGGTGGCCCGCAGCACCGAGGGTTTCTTGTTCGACGACAATGGCGCGCTGTTTCCACGCGAATGGCTAAAGCGCCAGGATCTGTCGATTCTCGCCGAACACGGCATCGGTCATCTCGACGGTGAGCCGGTGTATTTGCTGGAGCTCAATACGCCCAGCGATGTGTCGGGCTGCAACTGGAAAGGCTTACGGGCGTTCATGCTCGATGGCGATCACACGGTCTACAAAGTGCTGGGGTATGCCGCGCAAATCGGCACATGGGCGCGGGAACACCGGTTTTGCGGCAACTGTGGCCAGCGCATGATGCAGCTGCCGCGTGAGCGGGCGATGTACTGCGAGCCCTGTGATTTGCGCAGCTATCCACGGATTTCACCGAGCATGATCGTGTTGGTCACCCGTGGCGACGAAGTCCTGCTGGCGCGCTCGCCGCGCTTTGTTCCCGGGGTCTACAGCACCCTGGCGGGTTTTGCCGAGCCCGGCGAGTCGGCTGAGGATTGCCTGATTCGTGAAGTGCGCGAAGAGGTGCAGATCGAGGTCAGGAACATCCAGTACCTGGGCAGCCAGTGCTGGCCGTTCCCGCATTCGATGATGCTCGGTTTTCATGCCGAGTACGCCGGTGGCGAGATCGTGCCGCAAGCCGATGAAGTCGAAGATGCCCAGTGGTTCAACATTCATGCGCCGACGCCGTTGCCGGCTTCGCGCTCGATTGCCCGCTATTTGATCGACGCTTATGTAGCGCGGCGTCTAGGCCACGCTGAACCAGTGTTGCCAGGCTAGACGCACGGTCAAACCCAGCACCACGGTGATAAATACCGGGCGAATGAACTTCGCCCCGCCGCTGATGGCGGTGCGCGCACCAAAGAACGCACCGACCATCACCGACAGGCCCATGCTCAGACCGATGATCCAGTCCACTTGCCCGGAAAAGATGAACACCGACAGCGCCGCGATGTTGCTGACGAAGTTCATGCTGCGTGCCACGCCGCTGGCCTTGACCAGATCGATGGGGTAGAGCAGCAGGCTGCTGACGGTCCAGAAGGCGCCAGTGCCGGGACCGGCCACGCCGTCGTAGAAGCCGAGGCTGAAACCCTGGCTCGACTGCCACTTTTTCTTGATCGGTGCGTCGCTGTCCAGCGGTGCTTTCGGTGTGCCGCCGAACAGCAGATACACGCCGCAGGCGAAGACGATCACCGGAAGCATTTTGTTCAGCCATTCAGCCGGCAGGTAGTGCGCGACGATCGCACCGGTCAGTGCGCCGGCCAGGGTTCCGATAATGGCGTGCATCCACTGCTTTGGGTGGAACAGCTTGCGTCGGTAGAAGGTGAAGCTGGCGGTGGCCGAGCCGAAGGTCGAGCTGAGTTTGTTGGTGCCCAGCACCAGGTGCGGTGGCAGACCGGCGGTGAGCAGCGCCGGGGTGGTCAGCAGACCGCCGCCACCGGCAATGGCATCGATGAAACCGGCAATGAACGCGACGATGGCCAGAATGGCCAGAGTGGTGAGGTCTACGCTGAGTTCGAAAGGCATGAGGTCGACTTATTTCGGCGGGGCGGAGAGGGTAAAGGCAGGGCGCCATCTTACCGATAACCTCCGTCCCCTGCGACCGCTCGAATACTCGGCATGATCGTTCCCACGCATGGGAACGATCAATAGCAAGGTTATTTCAGAGGGGATGTTTACAAGCCCAGGTCAGACAAACCAGGATGGTCGTCCGGGCGACGGCCCAGCGGTCAGTGGAACTTGCGTTCGCTTTCCTTGATCGGCATGTCGTTGATGCAGGCGTGACGGTTGGACATCAACCCGTACTCATCGAACTCCCAGTTTTCATTGCCGTACGAGCGGTACCAGTTGCCCGAATCGTCATGCCATTCATAGGCGTAACGCACGGCAATACGGTTATCGGTGAAGGCCCAGAGTTCCTTGATCAGCCGGTAATCGAGTTCCTTGGCCCATTTGCGAGTCAGAAACCCCTTGGCTTCCTCGCGGTTGTTGGCGAACTCGGCGCGGTTACGCCATTTTGTGTCCAGGGTGTAGGCCAGGGATACCCGCTGTGGATCGCGGGAGTTCCAGCCGTCTTCGGCCAGGCGAATCTTTTCGATGGCCGACTCACGAGTGAACGGCGGAAGTGGCGGACGAACTTCGGCATTAGATGACATTTAAAGTCTCCAAGGAAAGTGAGTGTTCAAACAGCAAGTTAGTCTTGTTTAAACAGTTACAGGTCCAATAACTTTCGCACCATGCATTGCGCAGTATCGGCGGCACTGTGATCGCCCATGACAAGAGCAACGGTAATGGCGCCATCGATCAGGATCAGCAGCTGTTTGGCCAGCGCCTCCGGGTTGTGTACGTCATATTCGGTACAGAGCTCGCGCACGTAGTCGAGCAGCTTCTGTTTATGTTCCTTCGCCACCAGGCGCACTGGATCTAGCGGGTCGCCGGTTTCGCCACTGGTGTTGATAAAGGCGCAGCCGCGAAAGCCTTCGCTGGCGAACCAGTCCTTGAGTACGGTGAACAGGCTGAGCAGCCGCCCGGCCGGGGTCGGAGCCTTGTTCACTTCGCTCTTGAACCAGTGCATCCAGCGTACGTCGCGACGCTGCAAGGCCGCGACGGTCAGTTCCTCCTTGCTGGCGAAGTAGCGGTAAATGCTTTTTCTGGAGACGCCGGCGGTTTTCACCAGAAGATCCATGCCGGTGGCAGCAATGCCACTTTTGTAGATCAGCTTTTCGGTGACATCCAGAATGATGTCGCGTGTGTCATTGCTAGTGATTTCGTTCATGTGGCAAAAAGTAGAATAGTCGTTCTCCTTGGTCAAATGTTTTTTAAGATTAAAAGATCTCAGCCTTTGGTAGCCGCGATGGAGAATAAATGCCGAAGGCTGTGAAGACCCGAGCGAACACATGGTGTAAGCTCGTGCGTTCTTCGGATTCGACCCATTTGCGAGCCCTATGCCGTTGCTTTTCAAACGCTCTCTACTGCCCAAACTGCGCAGTTTTCCGCTGACCGCCGATGCGGTCTCCATCCTTTCTGGCGCGGCCGAGTTCCGCCGTTGCCTGCTGGAGAAAATTGCCCAGGCGACCCAGCGCATTTACATCGTTGCGCTCTACCTGCAGCACGACGAAGCGGGCCAGGAAATTCTTGATGCCTTGCACGCCGCCAAATCTGCGCGCCCGGAACTGGACGTGGTGGTCGTGGTTGACTGGCTGCGAGCGCAGCGCGGTTTGATCGGCGCCGGCAAGCAGCCCGGCAACTCGGCGTGGTATCAGCAGCAGACTCGTGAGCACGCCAGCGAAGTGCCGGTATATGGCGTACCCGTGCAGACTCGCGAATTGTTCGGTGTGTTGCACCTGAAAGGCTTCGTGATCGATGACTGTGTGCTTTACAGCGGCGCCAGCCTGAACAACGTCTATCTGCACAAATTCGACAAATACCGTTTCGACCGTTATCACCTGCTGCACAACCGTGCGTTGGCCGACTCCATGCAGCACCTGGTGCAGCACGGGTTGATTGCCTCCAAAGCCGTGCACCGTCTCGATACTTCGAACCTGCCAACCACCCGCAGTCTGCGCAACGACATCGGCGACCTGCGCAGCCGCCTCAAGCACGCGGCGTACGACACCACGGCGGGGATGCTGGCCAAGGGCGATCTGTCGGTGAGCCCGCTGCTCGGGGTCGGCAAAAATAATATGTTGAGCCGTGTCATCTGTGAGCTGATTGCCAGCGCCCATCATCAGCTGACCATCTGTACACCGTATTTCAATCTGCCGCTGCCGGTGACCCGTGAAATCAACCGGGCTCTGGCACGAGGGGTGAAGATCGACATCATTGTCGGCGACAAGACCGCCAACGACTTCTACATTCCGCCGAGCGAGCCGTTCAAGGTGATCGCCGCGTTACCGTATCTTTACGAAATCAGCCTGCGACGCTTTGCCAAGCGCCACCAGCGGGTGATCGACAGCGGTCAGTTGAACCTGCACCTGTGGCGTGACGGTGACAACACTTATCACCTCAAAGGCATGTGGGTCGACGAACGCTACACCTTGCTGACCGGCAACAACCTCAACCCGCGAGCGTTCCGCCTGGACCTCGAAAACGCTTTGCTGATCGATGATCCCAAAAGTGAATTGCAGGAACCCCGTCGCAGTGAGCTGGCGGAGATTTTCCGCAATACCAGCCGCATCGAGCACTATCAGCAACTGGAAACCTTGCTGGAGTATCCGGCAGCGGTGAGCAAGTTTCTGCGTCGGGTCAGTCGGGTGCGGATCGAACGCTTGCTTTACCGCATCCTGTAACCAAAAACACAAAGCCCCGTCACATGGATGCAATGCTGTTCACTTAAGCCATTGACCGAATTCTTTTATTTCGGATCTACGGCGTTTTTCCTTGAGTGAAGGACATTGCGGCCAATGCGCCGGACTTCATTCCGCCTCTACCCAATCCTGAGCGTTGGCCTCTGCCCATGAGCAGCTTTGAGTTCCTCCTGAATCTCAGCTATGAGCTTGCCTATTGCTCGATTGCAATTGAGGCTGGAAGTAGAAACTCCCGTAACAAACAGCTCTACTCGGCCAGAGACAGGCTCGAAGATTTGAGCCTGCAGCGTTCCGCCTGGATTGACTCGACACTCACAGGACAGGGGAAGGAATGCTGACTCGATGATGTGACGCAACTCAAGCTCGGATAACATAGTGGCTCCATTCAGGACAGTAAGCCCGGGAGGCAGGTGCTGAACCGTCTCATGTTTCAAGTGTGGGTCACTCCCAAAGAGCTGGTCTGTTCGCTAGGCTCTGTACGAAATCTGCCGAAACCCATTTGACTCCCACAAGCGTCAGGA
>CAYNGZ010000071.1:0-19017 GCA_964396695.1 uncultured Pseudomonas sp. | reverse complement strand
GTTGGTTCGAGTCCAATCGCGCCTACCAAACAAAATCCGCTCTGCTGGGCGGTCTAGAAGGGCTCACCGAAAGGTGGGCCCTTTTTTGTGCCTGTTCGTTTTTAAGCTTTTGCAAAGCCCCCACTCAAACTGATTGATCTGGCCACGCTCGAGTGCTTCCCGCCGGTCAATCCATAAATGCATTGGGACTTGGCGGGTGGGGAGCGGGTGAGTGAGTTACGGCTGGATCAGGCGGTTGTGTACTCGAGGTACAGTCTTTCGAGAGCCTCCTGGTACTTGTCTCCTGTTAAAGACTTTTTCAGGGCTTCCACGACTTCGAGCGCTGAAGCTGCAGCCAGGACCTCGTTTTCTCCCCGGTTTGCAGCGCGCAGTCGTGCTGCTGCAATGATCGCCTCTTCAGTCGTTTGCATGGTGTTGTCCTCGAAGGACTCAGTCCCGCTGATACCGACAATTCATTACTGATTCTACCCCCGAGATTGGCCATGACAATCAGGCCGCCCGACTGGGCGGCAATCGAGCGCGCCTGCCGATCGGGATGGCTGTCACGCTGAAGATGGCTTTGGCCTGCGTATGCGACAATGCACCAGCCCACTCAAGTCATGGAGCGAATACACATGGTGCAACTGCTTGCGGTCTCTGGAAGCCTCCGCGCAGCCTCTTCAAACTCCGCGCTACTGCGTGCTGCCGGGATGCTCAGCCCTGAAGGGATGTCGATCAGGCATTACCTGGCGGTGGGTCAATTACCTCACTTCGATCCGGATCTGGCTGATGATCCTCCGCAGATCGTCGCAGAGTTGCGTGAGGTTATTGCCAAGTCAGACGGCATTCTGATTTCGTGCCCTGAGTACGCTCGAGGGATTCCGGGGGCGTTCAAGAATGCACTGGATTGGCTTGTAACCAGCCAGGATTTTCCCGGCAAGCCGGTAGCACTTTTCAACGCATCGCCACGAGCGAGTCACGCCCAGGCAGCGCTCAGGCTGGTGCTGGAAACGATGTCCGCGATTATTGTCGAGCCTGCCTCGATAACAGTTGACCTGCTGGCTAAAGGAATGGATGAGGCGGATATCGCAGCGAGTCCGCAGATCAGTCGGCAAATCGTTTCAGCCTTGGGGGCGTTCAAAGACCAAATTGAGGCTGGTCTTTCCAGTGCTGATCCTTCCGAGATCGAAAAGCACTGAGCAGGTCCCCGGTATGAAGGGGGCCGACATTGAGCAAGAGGGCGGCGTTCGCCGATTACCGACTCAAGCGCGGTGTGTGTGCGGTTCGGGAGTAAAATAGCTGGGCTACCCCATCAAAAGGAGCCGCATATGTATGCCGAGCAAATGAACAAACGGACAGCTGGAGAAAGAGTCGTTTGGGATCAGTATTTTTGTGCTGCGCTGATAGCGGAAAGCCATCTCACGGCACCGACGGTAGGGGGGCCAAAATCGAATCACGAAGACAGGCAGAATCTATTGGTCGACAGGGCCAAGATTCTTGCTGACAAGATGATGGAACACCGGCAATAAACAGAGCCCAGCCATCGCGCTGGGCTCTTCATATGCGTTGGGTAACGACCCATTGGGCGCGCGAGCAGCATTCCTGCTTGTCTTGTGAGCGAAGCCTGGCGTTTTGAACTACTACTGACAGGCCGATATTTTCCGGCTTGAATGGGGAGCAATTCGATGCTGGTTCACTGGTTTCTTGCAGCGGTCCATCTCTTGGCGTATGCCCTGGCACTCTGGGGAGTGCTGACGCGCGGTATGGCTTTTCGTCGAGTGAACCCGGATGGCTCGGGGAGCCGTAGTGTCTTGCTTGCAGATAACTTTTGGGGAATCTCTGCACTGATTCTTCTGGTTACCGGCGGGATCCGTGCCTTTGGCGGGTACGAAAAGGGATCGGACTATTACCTGCATCAGCCGCTGTTCCATCTGAAGATGACTTTGTTCTTCATCATTCTGTTGCTCGAGATTGCGCCGATGGTGGTCTTGATCAAGTGGCGGATCGCATTGAGCCGAGGGGAGCCAGTTGATGTCGGGCGCACCCGTCTCTTTGCGCGCATCAGTCATGTCGAGGCCTTGCTGATTGTTTTGATGGTCGTGGCAGCGACTGGCATGGCGCGAGGAGTGATGTTCGGATAGTCGGCTATTGCTGTGCAAGGGGGGGATGTCCAGGCCGGTTGTAAGGTTTTCTCCGGGCTGAATCCGAATCATCTGACAGCAATGCTCGTGATGATGTCGCTAGTATCGGCATCATTGGCGGGGATATGCCGGCGCCGCGCTGTTGTGCCTGGTCTGCGGGCTTTGGTCTGTGGTGCAGGAATCGTTGGCGTGTGCCATTGCCATAGAGACAGGAGTGGAGGGTGATAACGCGCAGAATCTTTAGCCAGCCATTGCTGTGAGAGAAAGGGCTGGCTACTGATTGCTGACGGGCTCAGGGGGTTTCGCGCTTGTCCGGCGCGGTAAGACCGGCCTGAATGCGTTGGTAGATCTCTTCTCTATGCACCGCAACGTCTTTCGGGGCATTGATGCCAATTCTGACCTGCTGGCCGCTAACGCCCAGAATGGTGATTGTAATGTCATCACCGATATTTATGCTTTCACCGACTTTGCGGGTGAGTATCAGCATGATCTTCTCCTTGATAGCTTTGTAGGGCACCTGACTCAAACAATGCAGATGTCGGTAGTACCTATAGATTAGTGCGAAGTGTCACGGTTTGGGTGCCTCTTTCTGACGTGCAGACGCTGCATTAATTCCCAAGGTGCGACTATACAGAGGCGAGAAACATCATTCTCGTTGTTTTGAGGCCTGTTTACCGGGTCGTGAGGCTTTCTCGGGTGATAAAATCCCGGCTTTTGGCATTCAGAGGGAAAAGCTGTGCGCAAAATGGCATTGGTGATCGCGGTGTTGGCATTGACCGGGTGCGGCCAGGAAAAGGCCGGGGAGTCGAAAACACCTCAAGCACCGGCAGCGTCCGTACCCGCAGTGGCTGCCGCGCCGCAATGGGATGTTCTGGTTCAGGGGGAGACCGTGCAAGCGATCAGTGACCTCACCGGCTGGTTGATCGAGCACAGTTTTGTTTCCTACGTGGTCACGCAAGACGGCAAACAGCGTGTGCTGGTCGGGCCGTTCAACTCAAAAGCCGAAGCCGAGGCAAGACAGGCTGATCTGACCGCAGCCCTGGCCAGGGCGAAGAAGATGAACATCGAATCAATGGTCGTTGAGCACGGCGCGGCTCAGTAATTGACTCCACCTGGTCAAGGCGCTTCAGGTTTCTCCGACAGTGCTCAATTTGATGGCTTTTGGCGCGACAACAAAGTCGGTGGCCAGGGTGGTGAGTTGGATAGGCCTCGAGCGTGAAGTTCGAGGCCTTTTTGTTCCTGCTAGCCACAAGCCTTCATGTCGACGGGACCAACGAACTCATTGCCGCGCCCCATCACGCACGCCACGCTCTGATTGCGTTGGCGCTCCCAGCTTTGTACCGGAAAAGTCTTGTTCCAGGCTTCGTAGAGTTGGCGATCCTGCTTGGACAGTGGCAAACCGTATTGCTTGCTCATGTAGAAATAAGTGCGAGCGATCATCCCGCGAATAGACGGACGAGGCATGACCTTCCTGGCCTTGAAGTCGACTTGGGTCAGGCACGAACCGTATTGGCCGGGTTGCGCAGGGAGCCAGCCGAAGCTGAAGTTGCTGCGGTCTCCGTTCACCTCGCCGATGCTTGGCACGAGGTTGTGCAGGTCGGCCTCGGCGCGCTGATAGGTCGGGTCGTGACGCGTGCAGTTCTGGCGACCACCCTGTTGCCAGCACTGGCGCTGGTGACCGATTTGCCATGCCGGAACGATGTGCTCCCATTCAATGCGTGCGGCGCGCCTGGCATTTTTTCGTGGCACGTAACCGCAGGCTTTCAGATCGACCCGATTGCCGGTGTATTTGCAGCCACAATAGAACTCGGTGGACTGTGGTGCGTAGAGTTTCCAGGCGACCTTTTTTGCTTCGTTGAACGTGCGTGGCGCATCCGCTTGGGCGCCGGCGACAACGAAGAGCAGCAGCAAAGCAAAACAGCGAACAAGCATTGACTCAGTCTTCCTTCGGCACAACCCAGAAAATCTGCACGCCGCCATCGTCGCGATAGGCAAGGGTGACGTTGTCGTTCTCGGCGATTTCCTCAAGCAGGCGCTCCCATTCGTCGACCGGCTCGTCAGGGTGGCGGAAGATCAAGGCAGCCTTGGCTTTTTGGGCGGTCGGGGAGTTAATGATTTTTTGAACGCGAAAACCGAGGCGTTCGTAAGAGTCGGGAGGGTTGGTCGCTGCTGAAGAGGTCGTGGCCATGGAGTAATCCTTATTAAACTGTACGCGCATACAGTATTTAACTGTGGGCAATTTCGCAACTGCTTAAAAATCAAGAAAATCCTCCGACAGGGGATTTTTTCGTTTGATGTAAATCAGCTGGAAATTTTCCGAAGAAATTGCGAACAGGGGGGAGGCGAGAGGCAGAACACTCGCCCGAGCGGGCGAGTGGGTGTGGCAAGCATGGCAAATCGAAGATTCCCTCATTTTTGATAGGGTATTAGCGCTAAAGAAAACCGCCTGGAGGTCGATGATCCTTTAAGGATCATTTTTATTCAGGAGCTTGCATGTCTATTACAGTTGGTTTTCCAAATGCTGGCGGCATCACCATTGGCGGCAAGTCGCTTGCTACCGTCAACGCATTGAGCGATGCGACGGCAGATGCCGCGACGGAGCTGGTCGGTGACAAGGAAGGTGATAGCAAGCAAGTCAGGACAGGCCTGGTAGAACAAACTCCGGACACGGAGACCCAGGCAGATGACGGCGGTAGTCTCAGTCTCACGGTAAAGATCCTGCTCAGGCGCATAAAGGAACTGCAAGAGCAACTGCGTCAGCAACAGCAGCAACTGGCTGCGGCTCAGGCCGCGTCTTATCCGACGCCGGAAGCCAAGACCACGGCGGTCATGGCGATTCAGGGGCAGATCGCGCAGACTAACGGCGCGCTAATGGAGGTGATGAGCAACCTGGCCAAGGAAATGGCCAAGGGCTCCGGTAGCGGATCGATGGTCAATACGACAGCGTGACGTTCATTGCCGGTTTTTGCCAACCGATCCACAAAACGGTTTTTTCTGGCCGTTGACAAATGTCAGCAGGGTTCGCATAGTTTGGTCTACGCAAACGTTTGCGCGACCTTGTCGACGGTTCGACCCAGTTGACACGGCGATCCTCGCTCCCGCGTATCAAGGCGTTGGTGAATGGGTCTGAAGCGTATGCAGTGCAAGCGTTGCTCAGAATAATCATAAGATCGGAGTGAACTCATGAAGCTGCCATTCGCTGGACGTCTTCTCGCTGTCGCCATGCTGGCGACAGCATCCGCTGCGTTGCCCCTCTCTTCGGCCTTCGCCGACACTGAAAAACCTAAAGTCGCGCTGGTCATGAAATCCCTGGCCAACGAGTTCTTCCTGACAATGGAAGATGGCGCCAAGATCTATCAGAAAGACCACGCCGCTGATTTCGACCTGATCTCCAATGGCATCAAGGATGAAACGGACACCGCTGGCCAGACGCGCATCGTCGAGCAAATGATTCTGGCCAAGGTCAATGCGCTGGTCATCGCACCGGCCGACTCCAAGGCTATGGTTCCGGTGATCAAGAAGGCCATCGATGCCGGCATCACCGTGATCAACATCGACAACCAGCTGGATCCGGCCGTCGTCAAAAGCAAAAACATCTCTGTACCGTTCGTAGGCCCGGATAATCGCAAGGGCGCGCGTCTGGTGGGCGAATACCTGGCCAGGCAACTGAAGGCCGGTGACGAAGTCGGCATCATCGAAGGTGTTTCTACTACCACCAACGCTCAGGCCCGCACCGCAGGCTTCAAGGACGCAATGGAAGCGGCGCAGATCAAAGTCGTCTCGTTGCAGTCCGGCGACTGGGAAATCGACAAAGGCAACAAGGTTGCCGCCTCGATACTCAGCGAGTATCCGGAAACCAAGGCCCTGCTGGCCGGCAACGACAGCATGGCGGTCGGTGCCGTTTCTGCGGTGCGCGCCGCTGGCAAGGCGGGCAAGGTGCAAGTGGTGGGTTACGACAACATCAATGCCATCAAGCCAATGCTCAAGGACGGTCGCGTATTGGCGACTGCCGATCAGTTCGCAGCCAAACAAGCGGTGTTTGGCATTGAAACTGCGCTGAAAATGCTCAAGGGCGAAAAGGTCGACAGTGGCACCAACGGCGTAATCGAAACTCCGGTTGAGCTGGTTACCAAGTAGTCATTCCGGCGACACAACGGCGCTCGTCTGTTCGGGCGAGCGCATGGAGAGTTTTTTATGTCAGTTTGTGCCCCGAACGCGGTCCTTTCGGTCAGCGGTATCGGCAAGACGTACGCGCAACCGGTGTTGACCGATATTGATCTGACGCTGATGCGTGGTGAAGTGCTGGCGTTGACCGGCGAGAACGGTGCAGGCAAAAGCACGCTGTCGAAAATCATTGGTGGGCTGGTCACTCCGACCGCCGGCCAGATGCAGTTCCAGGGGCGCGATTACCGCCCAGGCAGTCGAACCCAGGCTGAAGAGCTGGGCATTCGCATGGTCATGCAGGAACTCAATCTGCTGCCGACCTTGTCTGTCGCGGAAAACCTGTTTCTCGATAACCTGCCCAGTCATGGCGGATGGATCAGTCGCAAGCAGTTGCGCAGGGCGGCGATCGAAGCGATGGCTCAGGTCGGGCTCGATGCGATCGATCCCGACACGCTGGTGGGGGAGTTGGGGATCGGTCATCAGCAGATGGTCGAAATCGCCCGCAACCTGATCGGCGATTGCCATGTGCTGATTCTCGATGAGCCGACGGCAATGCTGACCGCTCGTGAAGTCGAGATGCTTTTTGAGCAAATCACCCGCCTGCAAGCCCGTGGCGTGGCGATCATTTACATTTCTCACCGTCTCGAAGAGCTGGCGCGGGTTGCTCAGCGCATCGCGGTGTTGCGTGACGGCAATCTGGTCTGCGTCGAACCCATGGCCAACTACAACAGCGAGCAACTGGTCAATCTGATGGTCGGGCGTGAATTGGGTGAGCACATCGACCTTGGCCCGCGGCAAATCGGTGCCACGGCCTTGACCGTCAAAGGGCTGAGCCGTTCGGACAAGGTTCGCGATGTGTCTTTCGAGGTACGCAGCGGTGAAATCTTCGGGATTTCCGGCTTGATCGGGGCAGGGCGTACGGAACTGCTGCGTCTGATCTTCGGCGCCGATGTGGCAGACCGTGGCACGGTCGCCCTCGGCTCACCGGCACACGTGGTGAGCATCCGTTCGCCTGCCGACGCGGTCGGTCACGGCATTGCCCTGATCACCGAGGATCGCAAAGGCGAAGGTCTGCTGCTGACTCAGTCGATCAGCGCGAACATTGCCTTGGGCAATATGTCGGTGATCTCCAGTGGCGGTGTCGTCAACCCGGGTGACGAGCTGGCGTTGGCGCAGCGCCAGATCGACGCCATGCGCATTCGCAGTTCCAGCCCTGCGCAACTTGTCTCCGAGCTGTCTGGCGGCAATCAGCAGAAGGTGGTGATCGGTCGCTGGCTTGAGCGTGAGTGTTCGGTGCTGTTGTTCGATGAGCCGACTCGCGGCATCGACGTCGGTGCCAAGTTCGATATTTATGCGTTGCTCGGCGAGCTGACGCGTCAGGGCAAGGCGCTGGTGGTGGTTTCCAGCGATCTGCGCGAACTAATGCTGATCTGTGACCGCATCGGTGTGTTGTCGGCCGGGCGTTTGATCGACACCTTCGAGCGCGACAGCTGGACTCAGGATGATTTGCTTGCCGCCGCTTTTGCCGGCTATCAGAAACGTGACGCGTTGCTCAACGAAGCGGCGCCTAGGGATCTCCCATGAAAACTGCAATGTCTGCTGGCAAGCCCGTAATGTCTGCTGGTAAACGTAGTGGCAATTTTTACGGCCTCGGTACCTATCTGGGCCTGGCCGGCGCTTTGCTGGCGATGATTGCGCTATTCTCGGTCCTGAGCAGTCATTTCCTTTCTTACGACACATTCAGCACGCTGGCCAACCAGATTCCGGACCTGATGGTGCTGGCGGTCGGCATGACGTTCGTGCTGATCATCGGTGGCATCGACCTCTCGGTAGGGTCGGTGCTGGCATTGGCAGCCTCGACCGTCAGCGTGGCGATCCTCGGTTGGGGCTGGAGTGTCTTGTCGGCGGCGCTGCTGGGTATGGCCGCTGCCGCCCTGGCCGGAACCATCACCGGTTCGATTACCGTGGCCTGGCGCATTCCGTCGTTCATCGTTTCGTTGGGCGTGCTGGAAATGGCTCGCGGTGTTGCCTATCAGATGACGGGCTCACGCACGGCCTACATTGGTGATGCCTTTGCCTGGCTGTCCAATCCGATTGCCTTGGGTATTTCACCGTCATTCATTATCGCGTTGCTGGTTATCTTCATCGCCCAGGCGGTGTTGACCCGTACCGTGTTCGGTCGCTACCTGATCGGTATCGGCACCAACGAGGAAGCTGTGCGTCTGGCGGGTATCAACCCAAAACCCTACAAGATTCTGGTGTTCAGCCTGATGGGGGTGCTGGCGGGTATTGCCGCGCTGTTCCAGATTTCGCGTCTGGAAGCGGCAGACCCGAATGCCGGTTCCGGCCTTGAGTTGCAAGTCATCGCTGCCGTGGTGATCGGTGGCACCAGCCTGATGGGCGGTCGTGGCTCGGTGATCAGCACCTTCTTTGGCGTCCTGATCATTTCTGTACTGGCTGCCGGGTTGGCGCAAATCGGCGCGACCGAACCGACCAAACGTATCATCACCGGCGCGGTGATTGTGGTCGCGGTGGTGCTGGATACCTACCGCAGCCAGCGTGCAAGTCGACGGAGCTGAATCATGGCAACGATCAAGGATGTAGCAGCGCTCGCGGGGATTTCCTACACCACGGTTTCCCACGTGGTGAACAAGACCCGGCCGGTCAGTGAAGAGGCTCGGCTCAAGGTCGAGGCCGCGATCAAAAGACTGGACTACGTGCCCAGTGCCGTGGCGCGTTCGCTGAAAGCAAAGACCACCGCGACCATTGGCCTGCTGGTGCCCAACAGCCTCAACCCGTACTTCGCGGAGTTGGCCCGTGGTATCGAGGATTACTGCGAGCGTAACGGCTATTGCGTGATCCTCTGCAACTCCGACGACAACCCGGACAAGCAGCGCAGTTACCTGCGCGTGCTGCTGGAAAAACGCATCGACGGGTTGATTGTCGCGTCCGCGGGGGGCGATAGCGGCTTGGCGCAGGGGTTGGCCGGTGTGCGTACGCCGATGGTCATCGTCGACCGTGGGTTGGAAGGGCTCGATGCCGACCTGGTGCGCATCGATCACGAATACGGCGCGTACCTGGCGACCCGGCATTTGCTGGAACTGGGTCATCGTGACATCGCCACGATCGGCGGTCCGGCACATACCGGTGTGGCGCAGATGCGTCTGGCAGGTTATTGCCGGGCCTTGAAAGAGGCGGGCGTCGAAGTGCCGAGAGAGCGGATGCTCGAAAGCGACTTCACCAGCACTGGCGGTTACAACGCCGCGGCAATATTGCTGGAAAAGAACCCGCCCAGCGCAATCTTTGCCGGCAACGACATGATCGGTATCGGCGTGCTGCGGGCCGCCGCCGAGCGCAATATTCGGGTGCCGAGCGAGCTTTCGGTCATCGGCTTTGACGATATTCAGATGAGTCGTTATGTCTACCCGGCACTGACCACCGTTGGCCAGTCGATCCTGCGGCTTGGCGAAATGGCGGCGGAGGTACTGTTGCGACGGATCGCGACGCCTGAACTGGCGACCGATCAGCGGATCGTGACGCCCAGCATTGTCATGCGAGAGTCGACCGGGCCCCTGGCCGGGGTATTCGACCAATACCGCTGAAGCGAATTGATGAGTAGTGATGAATGCCAGCAAAAGTAGTGGTGGTAGGCAGTTTGAACATGGACCTGGTGACCCGTGCCGAGCGGTTGCCGCATGCCGGGGAAACGTTGCATGGCAAATCGTTTGCCACCGTGTCGGGTGGCAAGGGCGCGAATCAGGCCGTCGCCTCTGCCCGGCTCGGCGCCCGGGTGTCGATGATCGGTTGTGTGGGTGACGATGCATATGGGGAGCAGCTGCGCGCCGCGTTGCTGGCGGAACAGATCGATTGTCAGGCGCTGACGTCGGTTGAAGGTGCCAGTGGAGTGGCGCTGATCGTGGTCGATGACAACAGCCAGAATGCGATTGTCATCGTTGCGGGTGCCAACAGTTTGCTGACACCCGCCAGGGTCGCCGGGTTCGAGGCGGTGCTGGCGGCCGCCGACGTGATCATCTGCCAGCTTGAAGTGCCGATGGACACAGTGGGTTATGTCCTCAAACGCGGTCGTGAACTGGGTAAAACGGTGATCCTGAATCCGGCGCCGGCAACCAGTCCATTGCCGGCCGATTGGTATTCGTCGATCGATTACCTGATTCCCAATGAAAGCGAGGCTTCGGCCCTGAGCGGTTTGCCGGTGGACTCTCTGGAGAGCGCCGAGCTGGCTGCGAACCGATTGATCGCTGCCGGTGCCGGGAAGGTCATCATCACGCTGGGCGCTCAGGGTTTATTGTTCGCCAACGGGCAGAGCGTTGAGCATTTTCCGGCACCCACGGTCAAGGCAGTCGACACCACGGCCGCCGGTGACACCTTTGTCGGCGGCTTTGCGGCGGCGTTGGCCTCGGGCAAAAGCGAAGCGCAGGCCATTCGTTTCGGTCAGGTCGCCGCAGCCTTGTCGGTGACGCGGGCGGGCGCGCAACCCTCGATTCCTTCCTTTTCAGACGTACAGGCCTTTAAAACATCATGAAAAAAACACCCTTGCTCAATATTGCGTTGTCGCGGCTGATCGCCTCACTGGGTCATGGCGACATGGTGGTGATTGGCGACGCCGGTCTGCCGGTGCCGCCAGGGGTTGAACTGATTGACCTGGCGTTGACCCAGGGCATTCCGGATTTTGTCAGTACCTTGCGAGTCGTACTCAGTGAAATGCAGGTGGAAAGCCATGTGCTGGCTGAAGAAATCCTGCTCAAGCAGCCGCCGGCACTGCAGATGATCGACGAACTGACGGCCAATGCCGCGATGGGCCAGCGGCGGTTGTTGAGTCATGAAGCATTCAAGCTCCTTGGCCAACAGGCGCGGGCGATTGTTCGTACGGGCGAATGTCAGCCGTACAGCAACATCGTGTTGGTCGCAGGGGTAACCTTTTAGTCCGTCATATCCCGATTCGATTTACCCATGCACAAGGAGTGTGCTATGCACCGCTATGCTCAACGACTACGTCACCTGATCCGGAGTCTGCTGCTTTTGTCCTTGCTCACTGCTACAGGCGCCCACGCGGCGGAAAAAATTGACCTGATCATCGACACCGATCCGGGGGCCGATGACGTCGTGGCGCTGCTGTTTGCCCTGGCGTCGCCCGAAGAACTGAACATCCGTGCGCTCACCACCGTTGCCGGTAACGTGCGCCTGGACAAAACCTCGCGCAATGCGCGGCTGGCCCGCGAGTGGGCGGGGCGTGAAGAGGTGCCGGTCTATGCGGGCGCACCGAAACCGCTGATGCGCACGCCGATCTATGCCGAGAATATTCACGGCAAGGAAGGCCTGTCGGGTGTCACGGTGCACGAGCCGAAGAAAGGCCTGGCCAAAGGCGACGCGGTCAATTACCTGATCGATACCTTGCGCGCGGCCAAACCTCACAGCATCACCATCGCGATGCTCGGGCCGCAGACCAACCTGGCGTTGGCGCTGATTCAGGACCCGGAAATCACCCAAGGCATCAAGGAAGTGGTGATCATGGGGGGCGCGCATTTCAACGGCGGCAACATTACCCCGGTTGCCGAGTTCAATCTGTTCGCCGACCCGCAGGCGGCAGAGGTGGTGCTCAAAAGCGGCGTCAAGCTGACCTATCTGCCGCTGGACGTCACCCACAAGATTCTGACCAGTGGCGCCCGCCTGAAGCAGATTGCTGCGCTGAACAACAATGCCAGCAAGCTGGTGGGCGATATTCTCAACGAATACGTCAAAGGCGACATGGAGCACTACGGCATTCCCGGTGGCCCGGTGCATGACGCCACGGTGATCGCGTACCTGCTCAAGCCTGAACTGTTTACCGGTCGTGCGGTGAACGTAGTGGTCGACAGTCGTGAAGGGCCAACCTTTGGCCAGACCATCGTTGACTGGTACGACGGCCTGAAAGCCCCGAAGAATGCGTTCTGGGTCGCGAACGGAGATGCTCAGGGCTTTTTTGACTTGCTGACGGCGCGTCTCGCCCGTCTCAAGTAAGCCTTGCCCCGCAGGTGCCAGCTTGCGGGGTTTTACTCCCTTTCTGTGTGCAGTGCGTCCAGGTCGTCGATGGGGTATTTCTCGAATACCTGCTCGATGAACTGTTGAGCGGCTTTCGTGCCCAGGTCCTTGACCAGCAGGTCTATGCCAATGATCGCCAGCTCTTCCGGGCTGCTGGGGCTGTAGGAGCTGTGGCCTTGGGGCCAGCTGACTTTGATATCGGCGTCGATGGTCACGGTGGTCATGATGGTCTCGCGAGGTCGGGAAGTCTGTATGTGGAGTTAACCACCTTGCGCAGCTTTTGGCACTGCGACTTAGGCATGAAGGGAGCGCTGTGCGACACTTGGGCTTTGTAGATTTCAAGGAACGTGTTGTGCAGATCGATTTGAATGCTCCGGACGGCTTGACGCTCGAGGCTGTGCGCCAGCTGCTGGCCTCTGCCAGCGACGATACGCACACCCAGTTGCGGGTCACCCGGTCAGGTATCGCCTACATTTCGTCGGGTGTCGTCGGCGGAACGGATATCGACGGACTGCTGTTTCGCCTTGAAACGTGGGCCAAGGGCTCCGGGTATGTAGGTTTGGTTGCCGCCAGCGATGAGGTCTGGGTCATGCAGATTTTCAACGCGTTGAAGCAGAACTGGCCGAAACCACCCTTCGATTACATCGATATCTACTGACTTTGCTCATATTCAGTCACGATTGCGCGCTGAACAGCGCGTGATAGCTCAGGCAGACTTGCGCGCCTGACGGTTTTGGGGGCAGGGTGATGGCAGCGACCATGAAACCAAACCCCGGAACGGCGGTCGCACGAATTCAGCTCAACTATTGAAAAGGAGGCGTCATGCCTTGGAAGCTCGCGTCATTGGGTACTTTGCTGGCCGCTGCCATGTTGGCAGGTTGCAGCAGTACCTCCGAGTCGGCAAAAGACCCTGTGGTAGCCGAGGCCGGTCACGGTCGCTGTGAGGCAAAGGCTGCCGAATTCGCCATTGGCAAAAAGGCTTCGCCAGAGCTGCTGGAACAGGCCCGCACCCGCGCTGGAGCGCAGAATGCACGAGTCCTCAGGCCAAACGACATGATCACCCTGGAATACCGTTCGGATCGTTTGAACCTCAACACCGACGCCAATCTGGTGATTACCCGCGTCAACTGCGGCTAGTTGCTCCAGGCTTTTGTTGCGCGCATAAAAAACCCCGTCACATGGACGGGGTTTTTTAGCGCGCCGGGAAATTACTCTGGGCGAACTTGTGCAGCTTGCATACCCTTTTGGCCTTTCTCAGCCACGAAGGAAACGGTTTGGCCTTCTTTCAGGCTTTTGAAACCGTCGCTTTCGATAGCTTTGAAGTGTACGAACAGGTCGTCACCGCCACCTTGAGGAGTGATGAAGCCGAAGCCTTTTTCATCGTTGAACCATTTAACGGTGCCGGTTTGGCGATTAGACATGGTGTATCTCCAAGAAACATATATTTTCAGTAGTACTGTGCTGCTCAGGCCAACTGGGCACACCGGGGTATCATAGTCGAAATGTTCGATTTGGGAGCCCCCCGGACGTGTTGTTTGCCTCTCGGTTGTGCCTTGTTTGTGGCCTGAATTGGCTGGAAGCCCCGGTTTCAGGGGCTTTCAGCCTGTAAAGAGGCTTTTAAAAAAAGCCGTAAAAGCTGCGTAAATTGTGTGAAACAAGCGGCTTTTGAGCTGTTTCCGGCTTCTGAGTCGTCAAGATTTGCGCTGAAGCGGCCTATTTCTGAACCTTACAGGCGGAAATTTCCTTGAAGGCGCGGTTGCTCAGTTCGGCGCTCGGAGGGTTTTTCGCATCCATCAGTTGCTTGATCTCTTCAGTCGTGAACTTCTTCTCCAGCACGTCGGCGCCGCAGGTGCAGTGTTGCTTGGCGAGCGCAGGGTTGACGCTTTGGCTGGCCGCCGCTGTGCAATCCTTCATGTAGCTGGCTTTTACGCCAGCAGGCCAGGCAGCCTGAGCGCTCAGTGGCAGCAGCAGAGCCAGTGGGGCCGCAAGGGTGATAAGGCGGATAAGACGCATGACTGAAACTCCTTGAAGTCGTTAATGTGTGGCGATTCTCAGCCTATTTGAGGTGGGCCGTACATCTCAAGTTCACTTTTTGATGCAAAAGCCCTGAATTCGGCGTTGCCCGAACAAGGCCGCGGCGATGACCGTTCATCTGTGCTAGGATCCACTGCTTGGGTGTTTTCAGGCTCTGGATGATCTGTTCTCCAGCAGCGGCTTATACCCGAAAAACCCTGATTTGATCTCCAGTCACTCTGGTTCGGTTTCCGGTTGGCCGCAAGGCTCCTGCCGCTGTAAGGCAGGCGTTCATTATTGAATGGCCTGGACTGAATCGCGTACTGGCTGCTCATCCCAACCCACGTGACCTTTGGTAGGGGTCACCACTAGGAGAGGAGGCGCCATGCCCACTATTACTCTTCCCGACGGCAGTCAACGTTCCTTCGATCATCCGGTTTCCGTAGCGCAGATCGCTGCATCCATTGGTGCCGGTCTGGCCAAGGCCACCGTAGCCGGCAAGGTCAACGGCAAACTGGTTGACGCCAGCGATGTCATCGACAACGACGCGTCCCTGCAAATCATCACGCCAAAGGATGAAGAGGGGCTGGAAATCATTCGCCACTCTTGCGCCCACCTGATTGGCCATGCGGTCAAGCAGCTGTACCCGACGGCGAAAATGGTGATCGGTCCGGTCATCGATGAAGGTTTCTATTACGACATCGCCTACGAGCGTCCTTTTACTCCGGACGACCTGGCGGCCATCGAACAGCGTATGCACCTGCTGATCGAAAAAGATTACGACGTCATCAAGAAAGTCACTCCGCGCGCCGAAGTGATCGACGTGTTCACCAGCCGCGGCGAAGACTACAAGCTGCGCCTGGTCGAAGATATGCCGAACGAGCAGGCCATGGGCCTGTACTATCACGAAGAATATGTCGACATGTGCCGCGGTCCGCACGTGCCGAACACCCGTTTCCTGAAATCCTTCAAGCTGACCAAGTTGTCCGGCGCCTACTGGCGCGGCGATGCCAAAAACGAGCAATTGCAGCGCGTTTACGGCACTGCCTGGGCTGACAAGAAGCAACTGGCAGCTTACATCCAGCGTATCGAAGAAGCTGAAAAGCGCGATCATCGCAAGATCGGCAAACGTCTTGGCCTGTTCCATACCCAGGAAGAAGCGCCGGGCATGGTTTTCTGGCACCCGAACGGCTGGACCCTGTACCAGGTTCTTGAGCAGTACATGCGCAAGGTTCAGCGTGAAAACGGCTACCTGGAGATCAAGACGCCGCAAGTGGTTGACCGTAGCCTGTGGGAGAAATCCGGGCACTGGGCCAACTACGCCGAAAACATGTTCACCACCGAGTCGGAAAGCCGCGACTACGCGATCAAGCCGATGAACTGCCCTTGCCACGTGCAAGTGTTCAATCAGGGCCTGAAAAGCTACCGCGAACTGCCGATGCGTCTGGCCGAGTTCGGTGCCTGCCACCGTAACGAACCGTCCGGTGCTCTGCACGGCATCATGCGCGTGCGTGCGTTCACCCAGGACGATGCACACATCTTCTGCACTGAAGAGCAGATGCAGGCTGAGTCCGCTGCGTTCATCAAGCTGACCATGGATGTGTATGCTGACTTCGGCTTTACAGACGTCGAAATGAAGCTGTCCACTCGTCCGGAAAAACGCGTTGGTTCCGATGAATTGTGGGATCGTGCAGAGTCCGCGCTGGCCGCAGCCCTCGATAGTGCGGGCCTGCCGTACGATCTGCAGCCGGGCGAGGGCGCTTTCTACGGTCCGAAGATCGAGTTCTCGCTAAAAGATTGCCTCGGTCGAGTCTGGCAATGTGGTACCTTGCAGCTCGATTTTAACCTGCCGATCCGTCTGGGAGCCGAATACGTCTCTGAAGACAACAGTCGCAAGCACCCGGTCATGTTGCACCGGGCGATCCTTGGTTCCTTCGAGCGTTTCGTCGGGATTCTGATCGAGCATTACGAGGGCGCGTTCCCTGCGTGGCTGGCTCCGACTCAGGCAGTGATCATGAATATCACTGATAAACAGGCAGATTTTGCCGCCGAAGTTGAAAAAACTCTCAACCAAAGCGGTTTTCGTGCCAAGTCTGACTTGAGAAATGAAAAGATCGGCTTTAAAATCCGCGAGCATACTTTGCTCAAGGTTCCCTATCTCTTGGTTATTGGAGATCGGGAAGTCGAGATGCAGACTGTCGCTGTGCGTACTCGTGAAGGTGCTGACCTGGGCTCGATGCCCGTCGCCCAGTTCGCTGAGTTCCTCGCGCAAGCGGTTTCCCGGCGTGGTCGCCCAGATTCGGAGTAATTATTATTAAGCGTGAAATGAGACAAGATAAACGAGCTGCACCGAAAGCCCCGATCAACGAGAATATCTCGGCACGCGAGGTTCGGTTAATTGGCGCTGACGGCGAGCAGATTGGCATCGTCTCGATTGATGAAGCGCTTCGTATTGCTGAAGAAGCCAAGCTTGATCTGGTAGAAATCTCTGCAGACGCAGTCCCACCGGTTTGCCGTGTGATGGATTACGGCAAATCGATCTTCGAAAAGAAGAAGCAGATTGCTGCAGCGAAAAAGAACCAGAAGCAGATTCAGGTAAAAGAAATCAAGTTTCGTCCAGGGACGGAGGAAGGGGATTACCAGGTAAAACTGCGCAACCTGGTACGTTTCCTGAGTGACGGGGACAGGGCCAAGGTATCCTTGCGATTCCGCGGCCGTGAGATGGCCCACCAGGAGCTGGGGATGGAACTCCTCAAGCGGGTTGAAGTTGACCTGCAAGAGTACGGTTCGGTCGAACAGCATCCTAAGATGGAAGGACGCCAGCTGATCATGGTCATCGCCCCGAAAAAGAAGAAGTAATCAACAGGGCACGGCAGGCCTTCTGATTATGTTTATCAACTGAATGCGGAGTATCCGAACATGCCAAAGATGAAAACCAAAAGTGGTGCTGCTAAGCGGTTTCTGAAAACTGCTAACGGTATCAAGCACAAGCACGCTTTCAAGAGCCACATCCTGACCAAAATGTCGACCAAGCGTAAGCGTCAACTGCGCGGTAGCAGCTTGCTGCATCCGTCCGACGTGGCAAAAGTCGAGCGCATGCTGCGCCTTCGTTAATTTTAGTCAAGAATAGAGGAAGTAACTCATGGCTCGTGTAAAGCGTGGCGTCATTGCCCGTAAACGTCACAAAAAAATTCTGAAACTTGCTAAAGGCTATTACGGCGCTCGCTCGCGCGTATTCCGTGTTGCCAAGCAAGCGGTAATCAAGGCAGGCCAATACGCCTACCGTGACCGTCGTCAGAAAAAACGTCAGTTCCGCGCTCTGTGGATCGCTCGTATCAACGCTGGTGCACGTATCAACGGTCTGTCCTACAGCCGTTTCATCGCCGGCCTGAAAAAAGCGTCCATCGAGATCGACCGTAAGGTTCTGGCTGATCTGGCAGTGAACGAAAAAGCGGCGTTTGCTGCGATTGTCGAGAAAGCTAAAGCCACCTTGGCTTAAGTACCCCCGACAGTCACCCGGTCTCACCTCTGTGGGGCCAGGTGTTAAACGTCATAAATAGGGGAAGAGCCTTCAAGCTCTTCCCCTATTTCGTATCTGGAGTCTGTACATGGAAAACCTGGATGCGCTGGTCTCTCAAGCACTAGAGGCTGTGCAAAGCGCTGAAGATATCAATGCCCTGGAGCAAATCCGGGTTCACTACCTTGGCAAAAAGGGTGAATTGACTCAGGTGATGAAGACCCTGGGGAATTTGCCGGCAGAAGAGCGTCCACAAGTCGGCGCGCTGATCAACGTTGCCAAGGAGCGTGTCACAGAGGTTCTCAATGCGCGTAAGGCGCTGTTCGAGGAGGCCGATCTTGCGGCCAAACTCGCCGCCGAATCCATTGACGTGACCCTGCCGGGCCGCGGCCAGACCTCTGGCGGTCTGCATCCGGTTACCCGGACTCTGGAACGTATCGAGCAGTTCTTCACCCGTATTGGCTACGGCATCGCCGAAGGCCCTGAGGTCGAAGACGATTACCACAATTTCGAAGCACTCAACATCCCAGGCCATCACCCGGCCCGGTCGATGCATGACACCTTCTATTTCAACGCCAACATGCTGTTGCGCACCCATACCTCGCCGGTACAGGTCCGCACCATGGAATCGAAACAGCCGCCGATCCGCATCGTCTGCCCAGGCCGTGTGTACCGCAGTGACTCCGATATCACCCACTCGCCGATGTTCCACCAGGTCGAAGGCCTGCTGGTCGATCGCGATATCAACTTCGCCGACCTGAAAGGGACCATCGAAGAGTTCCTGCGCGTGTTCTTCGAAAAAGAACTGGCCGTGCGTTTCCGTCCTTCGTATTTCCCGTTCACCGAGCCATCGGCCGAAGTCGACATGGAATGCGTGATGTGCAGCGGCAAAGGCTGCCGCGTCTGCAAGCAGACCGGTTGGCTGGAAGTGATGGGCTGCGGCATGGTTCACCCGAACGTGTTGCGTATGTCCGGGATCGACCCGGAAGAGTTTTCGGGCTTTGCCTTCGGCATGGGCGTCGAACGTCTGGCCATGCTGCGTTACGGCGTGAACGACTTGCGTCTGTTCTTCGACAACGACTTGCGGTTCCTCGCGCAATTTCGCTAGTCGTAACGAATTCTTAGGAGAGCAGGATGAAATTCAGTGAACAATGGCTGCGCGGC
>CAYNGZ010000070.1:0-19459 GCA_964396695.1 uncultured Pseudomonas sp. | reverse complement strand
AAGAACTCAAGGCCGTTTCCAATACCGACCTGGCGGAAGCCTTCGTGCCACGTGCAATATTCGGGCGTTTTCTCAGCGATTTCTTCGCCGAGACTTGCGCCATGGCTCGTCGCAAACACCTGCAGATCGAGGTGGTGCAGGCCCGTGTCACGGCGATCGACAAGGACAGTCGCTACCGCCTGAGCGCCGCCGGCTCGACCCATATCGCCGACCGTGTGGTGCTCGCCGTGGGCAATACCGGTTCACGGGATCATTACGGACTGGACGATCATTACCGCTTTATCCGCAGCCCCTACCCCATTAGCGAACAGATCGTCCCGACCCTGATCGGCCAGCGCATCTGCGTGATCGGCAGCGGCCTGACTGCGGTGGACGTGGTGCTCAGCCTCCATGCGCTGGGGTTCACCGGCCAGATCGACATGATCTCTCGCAGCGGTCGCCTGCCCTTCGTCCGTGGCTTGCCCGGGCCGCGCCACCCGCTGCGGTTCCTCACCCACGCGGCCCTGGAGCAGCTGACTCAAGGCGGTGCCCGACAGCTGGCACTGCGCAGCCTGTTACGCCTGCTGCGGGCCGAGCTGCGGGCGATTCACTGCGACTGGCGAACGCTTTTCCGCTCCGACAGCGACCCGCTGCAACACCTGCACGAGGAAGTCGCAGCCGCGACCCGGCGCAGGGACTGGCAGTTGGTCCTCGCCGCCACCAACGAAGTGATCGAGTACGCCTGGAACGCTTTGGGCAGCGCCGACCAGCAGACCATCACCCAGCATTTCGCCAAGGACTGGCTGGCCCGGCGCGCGCCCATGCCACTGGCCAACGCCCTGAAGCTCAAGGCCCTGATCGAAACCGGCAGCCTGCGCCTGCTGGCAGGCGATGTGCGTTTCGAGGGGCAGCATGAAGATCTGATCAAGGCCCGTTACGCGGCGACCGCCGAGACCTGCGAATACGACTACGTGGTGAACGCCACCGGCGCGGCCAAGTGGGTGGAGTGCGAGCAGGACTCCGGCGTGCTCTGGCAACTGCAACAGGACGGCCTTGCACTGCGCGACGAACGAGGCGGCCTGCAAGTGGAGTTTGCCAGTGGCGCACTGCTCGACCGGCATCGACAGCCCGATCCGCACCTGCGCCTGCTGGGCCATATGACCAGCGGCACCTACTTCTTCGTCTCCTCGCTGGAAATGATCGCCAAGCGTGCCCGGCACATGGCCGAAGACCTGATCCGCGGCCTGCCCTCCTACCTCTCGACGCCTGCCGCTCGCCTCGCCGCACCATTGCTCGCCCCTACGGAGTAACCCATGCCTGTAAAATCTCACCTGGCGCCCTGGATCTGGTCGGTGCTGTTACTGGTGGTCGTCTGCTTGCCACGCGTCACCATCGACATCTACCTGCCCTCGTTGCCGGCGATGGCCGATGCCCTGAATGCCAGCGATGCCCAACTGCAGCTGACCCTCACCCTTTACATGGTCGGGTACGCTTTTTCGATGCTGATCGGCGGCCCGCTCTGCGATCGTTTTGGCCGGCGGCCGGTGCTGATCGGCGGCACGGCGCTGTACCTGGTGGCGACCCTGGTGTGCGTGCTCGCCCGCGATGTCGAGGTACTGATCGTCGCCCGGATGCTCCAGGCTCTCGGTGGCTGCTGCGGCACGGTGATCGGCAGGGTCATGGTCCGCGACCGTTTCGACCGCCATGAACAGACCCGCCTGCTCAGCCGGATCTCCATGGGCATGGCCATTTCGCCGATGGTGGCCCCGATTATCGGCAGCCTTATCGAAACCGCCTTCGGCTGGCGTGGAGTGTTTATGGTCCTGACCGTGATTGCCGCGCTGGCGCTGATCCTGATCAGCCTGCTGCTACCGGAAACCCGTCCGCCCGCCCAGCCCGATACGCGCCAGCAAGGCACCCTGCGCATTTACGCACGGCTGCTGCGCGACCGCTATTTCCTGCGCTACTCCCTGGCCATAGGCTGCGTGTATTGCACCTACTTTCCGTTTATCGCCGAGTCCTCGACCCTGCTGCAACGCACCCTGCACCTTTCCTCAATGGAATATGCCCAAGTGTTCGCCGTCACCGTGGCCGGTTATGTGTTGGGTTCAAATCTGTTCCGCCGCCTTTCCTCCAGATACGACGCCGATACCCTGATCAGCTACGCCATCGCCCTGAACCTGGTGGGTTCATCGCTGCTGATCATGGCCACCCGGCTCTGGCCCGAGGCGGTGCTATCGATCGTCTGCCCGATGCTGCTGATCATGCTCTCGGTGGGTATCGCCATCCCGGCCTGCCAGCTGGCGGTACTGCAACCCTTCTCGGCCATTGCCGGCACCGCGTCCGGGCTGTTTTTCTTTATCCAGATGGCCATGACTGCGGTGTGCGGCTTCGTCACCGGCAAACTCTCGGATGGTAGCGCCTACCCGATGATCATCATGACCTCGATCTACAGCATCAGCTTCTGCCTGGTCTGGCTGCTGTTCAAATCAGAGGCTGCCCCCCTGAACGAGGCGTTGGGCGAACGCTGAAGAGACGCATCAGGAACGGTTTTTTGCGGCACGCCGGCAGCCTGAACCAGTGCCGCCGGCGATCGATGACCGAGATCAGGATGCCGGGGCGAAAATGCCCTGAACGAAACGCCAGAAACGAAAAAGCCCCCGTAACTTTTCAGTTACGGGGGCTTTTTCTATGTAATGGCGGAGAGATAGGGATTCGAACCCTAGGTACCGGTGAAGGTACAACGGATTTCGAATCCGTCCCATTCGGCCACTCTGGCATCTCTCCAACGGCGCGCATCATAACAGCACATTCACCGGAAGCGAACCCCCCAAGTGAAATTTTTCCGTGCTATCAGATGCTTGCGTCGATTACAGCGGTACGCCGAGGCGGTTGGCAACTTCTTCGTAGGCTTCGATGACGTCACCGAGGCCCTGACGGAAGCGGTCCTTGTCCATTTTCTTGCCGGTAGCCTTGTCCCACAGACGGCAGCCGTCCGGGCTGAACTCGTCACCGAGGACGATTTCGCCGTGGAACACGCCGAACTCGAGTTTGAAGTCGACCAGCAGCAGGCCGGCGTCGTCGAACAGTTTGCTCAGGACTTCGTTGACCTTGAGCGACAGTTCTTTCATGCGAACCAGTTGCTCGGCCTTGCCCCAACCGAATGCCACGACGTGGGATTCGTTGATGAACGGGTCGCCTTTGGCGTCGTCCTTCAGGAACAGTTCGAAGGTGTAAGGGTTGAGCTTCATGCCCTCTTCAACACCCAGACGCTTGACCAGGCTGCCGGCGGCGTAGTTACGCACGACGCATTCGACCGGGATCATGTCGAGCTTCTTCACCAGGCACTCGTTGTCGCCCAGCAGTTTGTCGAATTGGGTCGGCACGCCGGCTTCTTCGAGTTTCTGCATGATGAAGGCGTTGAACTTGTTGTTCACCATGCCTTTGCGGTCGAGCTGCTCGATGCGCTTGCCGTCGAACGCCGAGGTGTCGTTGCGAAACAGCAGGATCAAGCGGTCAGCGTCATCGGTCTTGTAAACCGATTTGGCTTTGCCGCGGTAGAGTTCTTCACGTTTTTCCATGATGGGCTCCGCTTGCTAAGTAGATGGGCTAGGCGATATGTCGCCAGTCGAGCCCTGAATCTTGATCGGCCAATTGCAGCCAGTCCGGGTCGCACCCGAGGGTGTCGACAAAACATTGCCGGGCCAGCTGCGGCAGGTTGTTCTTGCTGCTCAGATGGGCCAGTACCAGGTGTTGCAGGTCCTGCCAGCCCAACTCGGCCACCAGGCTTGCGGCCTGATGGTTGTTCAAATGTCCCAGTTCACCGCCTACCCGCTGCTTGAGAAAGTACGGGTAGTGACCGCGGGCCAGCAGGTCGCGGCAATGGTTGGACTCGATCATCAACGCATCGAGATCCCGATAACCGTCCAGCACCGTAGCGCAGTATGAACCGAGATCGGTCAGCAGGCCGAAACGCCGCGAACCGTCACTGAAGACGTACTGCGTCGGTTCCTGTGCATCGTGGGCCACGGCAATGACGCCGATACTCAACCCGCCGATCTGCAACTGATCACCACCCGCCACAAAGCCTGCCGGATCAACCGGTTTGCGCATCCCGCGCAAGGTGCCACGACTCAGGTAGACAGGAAGATTGTAGCGCCGAGACAGCAAACCCACGCCATGCACGTGATCGGCATGTTCGTGGGTCACCAGTATCGCGCTCAGCTGCGTCGGGTTTACACCCAGGCGCAGCAGGCGTTTTTCGGTTTCGCGCAAGGAGAAACCACAATCGACCAGGACGTACGTGTCATCACTGGCTATCAGCGTGCCATTCCCTTGGCTACCACTGCCGAGAACGGCGAAACGCATCTGATCAGCCCAGGTTGTCCTGAATCACGCCCAACACTTTGCGCGCCACTTCAGCTGGCGCAACGGTGTTGATGTTCTTCTCGACGGTCACTTGCACGTTCTCGCCCACCTTGCTCAGGCGAACCTGATAACGCTCGGCACGGGCTTCGATTTCTTCCTTGGCCGGCTTGCTGCCAAACAGACCACTGAAGAAGCCGGGCTTCTCGTCCTTCTTCTCGGCTTTTTCGGCGAGGTTGATGTAGTACAGGCCCAGGCTGCGGTTGATGTCTTCAACACGCCATTCGCCCTTTTCCAGCGCACGCCCTACGCTCGACCAGGCACGGTCAAGGTCGGTACCGACGTTGAGCACCGGGTTACCGCTGCCGTCTTCAGTCAGGCTGACACGGTTTGGCGTATCGAAATCACGCGAAGCGAGCATCGAGACCGAACCGCCCTTCTCCGACGTGCGGCTCATGCTGGCGAGCATGTCATCGACCAGTGCGGCGTCCAGGCCAGTGTTGACCGAACGGTTGGTGAACGCGACATCAGCGGTGCTACCGGCAGGACGCTGGGCGCTGACCACATAGACTTCACTGGTGTTGCGCTGTACGCCAGGCTCGATGCGCACGCGCACGCGGGTTTCGCTGTCGGAAGCAATGCCGGAACCGGCCAGGCGCTTGTCCATCGCCGCGGAAAGCTGGTCAGGACGCTGCCAGCCCGTAGTGAACTCGCCGGTTTGCGGGCGCTGCTGATCCAGACGGAAACCGTTGTCCTGGAAGAACTGCACAGCCACTGGCCAGACTTCGGCTGGTGGATGCTGGGCCATGACCCAACGCGAGTCGCCGCTTTTTTGCAGGCTGTAATCGCTGGCATCGGCAATCGCCGACAGCGGCTGCGGACGAGGAACGACGTATTCGCCCTTGAACGTGTCATCGGCTACGTTGCGCGGAATCGGCAACAGCGGGTCCAGGCGCTTGGAGGTATGGACATCCGGCGGCAGTTGCATCGGTGCAGTCTGTTGCGCTTCCAGGTAATCGCTACCACGGTCACGGAAGTAACCTTCCGGGCCCCAGATCCATCCGCAGCCACTGGTGCTGGAGATAATCAAGGCAAGTGCGGAAAGTCCGGCCATTCGCTTCATGCGTTGTACTTCCTCAATTAAACCAATACGCCGGACTGGCGCATGGCCTGCCGCAGCGGTTCGTGACAGGCTTCGCTGAGCCAGGTGAGCGGCAGACGGATACCGTCTGGCATCAAGCCCATTTCATGCAGCGCCCATTTCACGGGGATAGGGTTGGATTCGATAAACAGGGTTTTATTGAGCGGCATCAGCTTTTCGTGGATCGCCCGGGCTTTCACGGCATCACCGTTCAGGGCCGCGATGCACAGGTCGGCCATGTCACGTGGCGCAACGTTGGCGGTCACCGAGATATTGCCTTTGCCGCCCAGCAGGATCAGCTCGACCGCGGTGGCGTCGTCACCGGAAATCACCAGGAAGTCCTTGCTCACGCCGTCCAGGATGGCCTTGGCGCGTGAAAGATCGCCCGTGGCTTCCTTGATACCGATGATGTTCTTCACGGTCGACAGGCGGATGACCGTCTCGGCCTGCATGTCACAGGCTGTACGACCCGGCACGTTGTAGAGGATCTGCGGGATGTCGACCGCTTCGGCGATAGTCTTGAAGTGCAGGTACAGGCCTTCTTGCGTCGGCTTGTTGTAGTACGGCGTCACCAGCAGGCACGCATCGGCGCCGGCGGTCTTTGCATTGGTGGTCAGTTCGATCGCTTCGCGCGTCGAATTGGCGCCTGTACCGGCGATTACCGGAATACGGCCATTGACCTGCTTGACCACGCGACGAATCACTTCGATGTGTTCGTTCACGTCAAGGGTGGCCGACTCACCTGTGGTGCCGACCGCCACAATGGCGTGAGTGCCGTTTTGCAGGTGAAAGTCCACCAGTTCGCTCAGGCTGTCCCAGTCGAGACGACCCTCTGCATCCATGGGAGTGACCAGTGCCACCATACTGCCCGCAATCATGCAACCGCTCCTGCCGGAAAAAGAGAACGGTAATGGTACTGGCGCCAAGATGCTTGTACAAGCGAAGTACTGCGCTGCCGCCATTCCCCTTGGCGCCGGTTTTCGCTACCCTTCAGACTTTGATCAGTACCGACTGGCTCGTACGCCGGGTTCCAGCCTCCACTTTCGACCTCACAAGCCCTGATCCTGCGTTGCCGCCTACCCGATCTCGCCTCACTGGAGCTCGTTGCAACCATCTGGCTCGGGCTTTTTGATTTCGCATCCGGACGCCCACCCCGACGAATCGGCCCTGGATAAGTACCGACCGCTCATCGCTTTAGGAATGCTGCATGTCCACCCCCACAGTTCGCGAACAATTCCTTGTCATCAGTGCCCTCGGCGCCAACCCCATGGAGCTGACTAACGTCCTGTGCCGCGCCAGCCATGAAAACCGCTGCGCCGTGGTCACCTCTCGCCTGACCCGTCATGGCGAGTGCAGTGCGTTGGTCCTCGAAGTTTCCGGCAGCTGGGACGCCCTGGCGCGCCTTGAAGGCAGCCTGTCGAGCCTCGCCAAAAAGTACGCTTTCACGGTCAACGTGGTGCGCAGCGCGGCGCTGGAGAACCGTCCACAGGCCCTGCCGTATGTCGCCTATGTCAGCTCGGCTTACCGCTCGGACATCATCAACGAGCTGTGCCAGTTCTTCATGGACCACAACGTCGAGCTGGAAAACCTGACCTGCGACACCTATCAGGCGCCGCAAACTGGCGGCACCATGCTCAACGCCACGTTTACCGTGACGCTACCGGCCGGCGTGCAAATCAGCTGGTTGCGCGATCAGTTCCTGGATTTCGCCGACGCGCTGAACCTGGACGCGCTGATCGAACCGTGGCGCCCACAGAACCCAATGTAAGGAAGCTCCCATGGCCGTTGCCATCGACCATCCTGTCGCCGACTTCGAAGCGCCTGCCACCAGCGGGCAGACTGTCAGCCTCGCGGCCCTCAAGGGCAAGCAAGTGGTGATCTACTTCTACCCCAAGGACAGCACACCGGGCTGCACCACCGAAGGCCAGGGCTTTCGTGATCAGTATGCGCAGTTCACTGCTGCCAACACCGAAGTGTTCGGCGTGTCACGCGACAGCTTGAAGTCCCACGAGAACTTCAAGTGCAAACAAGAGTTCCCGTTCGAACTGATCAGCGACAAGGACGAAGCCATCTGCCAGCTGTTCGACGTGATCAAGTTGAAAAAGCTCTATGGCAAGGAATACATGGGGGTTGATCGCAGCACCTTCCTGATCGACAGGAACGGTGTGCTGCGCCAGGAGTGGCGCGGCGTGAAAGTGCCAGGTCACGTTGATGCCGTGCTGGCTGCCGCTCAGATCCTCAACAAAGCCTGATAACGAAAAAGATCGCAGCCTGCGGCAGCTCCGACAGGGGCCGCGTTCGCAGGCTGCGATCTTCTTCATGATTACAACAACGGCGCGACAATCGGCTCCTTGCGCGGCCAGGCATCCAGCACGGCCTTGAACAGGGTAGCCAGCGGAATCGCGAAAAACACGCCCCAGAATCCCCACAGCCCGCCGAACAGCAGCACCGCGCAGATGATCGCCACCGGGTGCAAATTGACGGCTTCTGAAAACAGCAGTGGCACCAGCACGTTGCCGTCCAGCACCTGGATGATCCCGTAGACCGCCATCAAATAGATGAACTGATCGCTCCAGCCCCACTGGAACAAGGCAATCAACAGCACCGGCACAGTCACCACCACCGCCCCGACATACGGCACCACCACTGAAACGCCAACCAACAACGCCAGCAATGCCGCGTAGTTAAGCCCCAGGGTAACGAAACCGATGTAGGTGGCCCCGCCGCAAATGACCATTTCCATGACCTTGCCGCGAATGTAATTGGCGATCTGTCGGTTCATTTCTTCGGCAACCCGGGTGATCAGCGCGCGCTCACGCGGGAGATACCCGCGGACCCACTGCCCGATCAACGCCCGGTCCTTGAGGAAGAAGAATACCAGGATCGGCACCAGCACCAGGTAGATCATCATGTTCACCAGCAACGGCAGACTGGACAGCGAGAACGTCAAGGCCCACTGACCAAACTTGCCGATCTCGCCGCGCGCCACTTCGATGGCCTGCAACACCTGCTCATCGGACACCAGGTGCGGGTAGCGCTCCGGTAGCAACAACAGCAACGACTGCCATTTGGCGAGCATGCCCGGTAGTTCGTTGAACAGGGTAATCAGTTGATGCCATAGCAACGGCAACACCACGACCATAAACACCAGCAACACGCCCATGAACAACGCGAATACCAGTCCGACCGCCGCACCACCTGGCAAGCGCAGACGCTCCAGGGTAATGACCAGACCTTGCATCAGATACGCCAGCACCATCCCCGCCAGCACCGGTGCAAGCATTCCACCCAGCGTCAGAACCGCAGTGAAGGCCAGGAACAGCAGAACGGCCAGCACTACGGCCTCCTCATCGGAGAAGTAGCGCTGAATCCAGTCGCGTAACACTTTGAACATCAATATTCCCTTAACAATGGACGCCGCAACATTCAGGCTTTTTTCAGCCAGTAGCGATAAACACCCGCCTCGTCTTCTTCACGAAGCAGTGTATGACCGGCCAAACGGGCAAAGGTGCGAAAGTCGCGCTGCGAACCGGCATCGGTGGCGATGACCTTGAGTACTGCGCCACTGGCCAGGCGATTGAGTTCCAGCTTGGCCTTGAGCAACGGCAACGGACAGTTCAACCCGCTAGCGTCCAGTTCAGCGTCATGCTCTACAGCGTCGGTCATTGCTTCACTCCGGATAGATGGTCGAGTGGTCTAGAATATCTGGTCGCAACGCATGTGTCCGGCTACAGTAAGGTCTTTGTCGACTAAGGCTTCGTGCATGACTTTTCTGCGCCCCACCCTGCTGACGCTCGCTTGCCTGCTAGCCTCACCGGGCTTTGCCGACGACCTGCCGTCACTTGGCGATGCCAGTTCTGCCATCGTATCGCCACAGCAGGAATACCAGTTGGGCCGTGCATGGCTGGCGATGCTGCGCAGCCAGGTGTCACAACTCAACGACCCACAGCTCAAGGATTACGTCGAAACCAGTGTCTATAAACTGGTGGAAACCAGCCAGGTCAACGACCGGCGCCTGGAGTTCATTCTGATCAACAGCCCGCAACTCAATGCCTTCGCCGCGCCCGGCGGGATTGTCGGGGTCAACGGCGGCCTGTTTCTGAATGCCCAGACCGAAGGCGAATACGCCTCGGTACTCGCCCACGAACTGGCTCACGTGTCACAACGCCACTTTGCTCGCGGCGTCGAAGCTTCGAAACGCATGCAAATCCCGATGATGGCCGCCCTGCTCGGCGGGATCGTCGTGGCAGCGGCTGGCGGCGGAGATGCCGGTATCGCCGCCATCGCCAGCACCCAGGCAGCGGCCATTCAGCAGCAACTACGCTTCTCCCGGCAGAACGAGCAGGAAGCCGACCGTATCGGTATGCTCAACCTCGAGAAAGCCGGTTACGATCCGCGCTCGATGCCGACCATGTTCGAGCGTCTGATGCGCCAGTACCGCTTCGACTCCAAACCGCCCGAATTCCTGCTGACTCACCCGGTCACCGAATCGCGGATCGCCGACACCCGTAACCGCGCCGAGCAGTTCAAGCCGGGCGGCAAGGAAGACAGCCTGACGTATCAGTTGATTCGCGCGCGCGTCCAGTTGTTCTACGAAGACAGTCCAGGCCTTGCCGCCAAACGCTTTCGCGTCCAACTTGATGAAAACCCGAAAAACGATGTGGCTCGCTATGGCCTGGCCATCGCCCAGATCAAGGGCAGCCTGTTCAACGACGCCCGCGAGAACCTCAAGCAGTTGTTGGCCAAGTCGCCTAACGAAATCATCTACAACCTGGCGCAAGTCGATCTGGACATCGCCAACAATCGCCTGCCGGATGCACAGACGCGGGTCGACCGAATGCTCGTGCAGTACCCGAGCAACTATCCGCTGAATCAGGTGCGGGTCGACGTGCTGCTCAAGCAGAACCGCCCGGCTGACGCCGAGAAAGCCCTTGAAACCCTGCTCAAGACCCGCCCGAACGATCCAGACGTCTGGTACATGGTGGCCGAGACTCGCGGCTTATCCGGCAACATCATTGGCCTGCATCAGGCCCGCGCCGAGTACTTCGCACTGATCGGCGACTACCGTCAGGCGATCCAGCAGCTGGACTTCGCCAAACGTCGCGCCGGTAGCAACTTCCCACTCTCGTCACGCATCGATGCGCGCCAACGGGAACTGATGGAGCAAGAACGCTTGGTCAAGGACATGATGGGCTGAGCTTCTTGCCCCATAAAAAAACGCCTCTTTCGAGGCGTTTTTTTATTCAGCGACCAACCGATTTACTCGGCCAGCTTGAAGGTAATGAAGCTGGCACGGCCTTGACGCAGGACTCTCATCGACACCGTACGATTCTTCGGAAGAGCCTTGGCGATTTCCGTGAACTCCTTGGCCGAACCAATCGCCTGATTGTTCAGGTGAGTAATCACGTCGCCTGGCTGCAGACCGATCAGGGCAGCAGGACCGTCCTGAACGTCCTTGATCACCACTCCGCCCTTGAGGTCGTAGGCCTTCTTCTGCTCATCGCTCAACTCGGCCACGGCGACGCCCAGTCGATTGCTGCTGCGCTCGACACCGGACTTGGCCAGGGTATCAAGCTCCTTGCCCTCTTCCGGAATCGCGCCAACCGTCAGCTCGACGTTTTTATGCTTACCGTCACGAATCACTTCAAGATTGGCCTTGGCACCGGCCTTGAGAGCACCCACCAGATGCGGCAGATCTGCCGACATGATAATCGGCTGACCGTTCATGCTCAGGATCACGTCACCCACCTGCAAACCACCTTTGGCAGCCGGGCCATCGTCCTGGATCTGAGCCACCAGCGCACCGGCCGGCTTATCCAGACCGAAGGACTCGGCGAGATCCTTGTTCACTTCCTGAATGACCACACCCAACCAGCCGCGGCTGACTTTGCCACCGCTTTTCAGCTGATTGGAAACATCCATGGCGACATCGATCGGGATCGCGAACGATACGCCCATGAAACCACCGGAGCGGGTATAGATCTGCGAGTTAATCCCCACCACTTCGCCCGCCAGGTTGAACAGCGGACCACCAGAGTTACCCGGGTTGATCGGCACGTCAGTCTGGATGAACGGCACATAGTTTTCGTTCGGCAGGCTACGACCGATGGCGCTGACAATGCCCTGGGTCACCGTGTGGTCAAAACCAAACGGCGAACCGATGGCGACAACCCACTGCCCGGCTTTCAGATCCTGGGATTTGCCCAGTTTGAGCACGGGCAGATTTTTGCCCTCGACCTTCAGCAGTGCCACGTCGGAACGTGGGTCAGTACCCACTAACTTGGCCTTCAGTTCACTGCGATCCGCAAGACGCACGATGATTTCATCAGCATCGGCGACCACATGGTTGTTGGTCAGAATGTAGCCATCAGACGAGATGATGAACCCTGAGCCCAAGGATTGCGCTTCACGCTGGCGACCACGAGGCGAACGCTGCTGTGGCGGCATGCCACGTTCGAGAAACTCGCGCAGCGCCGGCGGCAAGCCTTCCAGGTCCGGCATATCCTGACTGGAGACCTTGCGGTCCGGCAACTTTTGCGTGGTACTGATGTTCACCACCGCAGGCGAGGCTTGCTCGACCAGTTGCGTGAAATCAGGCAATTCGGCCGCCTGGGTACTGACCGCCTGACCGAGCACTAATACGGCGGCAAAAATGGAGAGGTAGGATTTCAAACGTGGTATCGACATACGGCTCCCGTTACGACGAGCATGGTTAAGCGATATGGAACAAGGGACACCGGGAAACATACACCGGTACTTTTGTTCCGGGAACAATAAATAAGGCCAGAGCCGTGGGGCTCTGACCTATAGGAATTTTTTGGGAATTTTGCAAATTGAAATGTTCACCAAACATTTCGACATCTCAATTGCGGAGTGGACAATTGCTGACCTCTTTCACAACGAACCCGCTGCTCGATGAGCATCAACGGATCAACTCACTGCTTGGCCGCAGTGGTATCAGCGCGCATGGAGAGCGCAATCCGCTCAGCGGTGCCGATCGGAATCTCACCGACTACGGTAACCATCATCTCGCCATCCGGCGTCGTCAAACGCCGTGAGACCGCGACGGTTGGGCCTAACTGAGTACGTGTATCGGTCACCACCGCGCCATTGAGCGGCTCCAGGAATACCGAAAAACGCGCCAGACCATCGTCATACATCAGACTGCTGACCTGGACTTTGGTCTCCGGATCCTTGCGCGCATTACTGCTGCTGAGTTCGAAGCCGGGAGGCAGCCAGTCGGAATGCCATACTTGAGCGGCTTTCACTGCTGATGCCTTGTCGCTGTCGAGCGCCACGGCCTTGCACTCGGCACTGGCTTGCAGATCATGCTCCGCCGGCATGTCAGCCGTATCCAACCGGGTAAACTGGAAACGCTCCAGCAACTGCCCCTTGTCATTCAACAGCAATGACTTCAACGGCAGACCGGTTTCGCGATCCAGGTGCAATTCAAAACCATAACGATGCTGATCACGCGGCGTCAGTGAAACGATGACCGCCGGGCGTCCAGCCACGCGCGACTTGCCAATGACGGCAAGGTCGTACCAATTCTTGAGCTTTTGTGGATCAAGTGCACGAGCGGAAGAGTCGGGAGTATCCCCCAGCCCCGCCACCAGGCTGCCGCTCACGCATTGAGTATGCCCATCAATGCGCACGACTTCCTGAGCAGAACCGTCGAGCTGAAGCAAGCGCTCGCGGACTTTGCCATCCTGGACCCGATGCCAGATGTTATGGGTAGAAAAACTACCGTTACGCTCGTAGACGAAAGTACCTTGGAAGCTTTGCTGCTGTTCGGCCTGACTCAGCCGACTCAACCAGTCCTGAGCTTCATCGGCATAGGCTGGAACAACGAACCAGCCAGTGAGCAGCAGCGTAAGTAGAGGTATGGCGCGCATGATCCTCCTTAACGGTTTTCCAGGCTCGCCGCACGAGCATAAGGCAGAGCACTTTCAGTGCCTTTCAGTGCAGCCTGTTGAGCATGTTGACGCAAGTAGCCTGGCAGACGCTGATCGTGCCAGCCTGGCTGACCTTGCAATACGCCGTTGGCCATAGGACCAGTGGCTTCCGAACTCTCATTGTAGCCGGCCAAAACGGCTGGACCTTTTACTTGAGGAACGGCCAGAGCGGGTTGAGTGGATTGCTGAGCCAATTCGACACCGGCGATCTCATCCTGGTTGTACAGACGCACGCCAGCCAGAACAGCAAGAGTCACCGATGCGGCCACCGCCAGACGCCCCAGGCTACGCCATGGACCACGAGTGGCTTTTGCCGGTACGGCTTCGTCAGCCAACGCTGCCGAAACAGCCGAAGCGATATCCAGACGCGGGATCAGCAGATCCTTGTGCATAACAGCCCTGGCGATCTGGTAACGGGCCCAGGTCTCGCGGGTTTCAACATCGTCACAGGCATTTAATACCCGACGCAACTCCAGTTCGTCCGCTTCGTTATCCATCACTGCGGACAGCGATTCCTGCAGGGCTTCACGACTCATGGCGGTTCCTCTCTTGGCTGTCGCCGCTGTCTCAGCTTTCCTGCAACAACGGCTGCAGGGCCTTATCGATGGCTTCCCGAGCGCGGAAAATCCGGGAGCGCACGGTACCCACCGGACACTGCATCACACTCGCAATGTCCTCGTAATTCAGACCATCGAATTCACGTAAAGTTAAAGCCGTACGCAAATCTTCTGGCAGTTGCTGGATGGTTCGATGGACGGTGCCTTCGATCTCATCACGCAGCAATGCACGTTCGGGCGATTCGAGATCCTTGAGGCCATGATCGCCATCGTAGAACTCCGCATCTTCAGAACTCACATCGCTATCCGGCGGCCGACGGCCGCGTGAAACCAGATAGTTTTTCGCCGTATTGATGGCGATACGGTAAAGCCACGTATAAAACGCGCTGTCGCCGCGAAAATTACCAAGTGCACGATAAGCCTTGATAAAGGCTTCTTGTGCGACATCCTGTGCTTCATGGGTGTCGTGCACGAAACGCACGATCAACCCGAGAATTTTGTGCTGGTATTTCAGCACTAGCAGATCGAAAGCACGCTTGTCGCCGCGCTGAACGCGCTCAACCAGCTGCTGATCCTCTTCCTGGGTTAGCATGAACACTCCTCGATGAGCTCGGAGGAGGCTTGCGTAACCAATCGATCAGGCCTGCAAACATAGACTCGGGCTTTTCGCAAAAGTTCTCCCCCTCCAAGCAAGTTTCCTGCGTGCTCTGATTTGGCACACACGAAAAACGCAGTACGGGCTGGGCCGGCTGCGCGAATAATCTTGTCGTCGACTCCACCGGCAAAAACCAAAGCAAAATCCGGCGTGAAGCTGACGCTGTCCCTTGTTTCAGGCAACCTTCTATTGAGCTTGGGCGCTTGGCAAAGTTCCCAACCTTTATAGTCGCGCGAAACGAATAACGTATGACCACGCGGCGAAAAATAGCGTTTCATCGGCGATCAAGCCGCCTTATCATCGATTCGACGGGCAAATCGCCCTACGCAACCCCCTACCTTTTCCGTCACAGTAGTTTCACATTGCCACGTAGGCCCGACTATTGTGCCGATCCACCCCTCTATATACTAGTAGGCTGTGTGGCTGTCTCGACTCACCGATTCAGGTGTCTTGCGCCAACCCCAACCCGGGTCGCTTTGAGCGGAATCCTGAAATGAGCCAACAGTTTCAACACGATGTTCTGGTGATTGGCAGCGGCGCTGCCGGTTTGAGTCTGGCACTGACCTTGCCTGATCATTTGCGCATTGCCGTACTGAGCAAAGGCAATCTCGCCAACGGTTCGACCTACTGGGCCCAGGGCGGCGTCGCTGCCGTGCTGGATGACACCGATACCGTTGAATCCCACGTCGATGACACCCTTAACGCTGGCGGTGGCCTGTGTCACGAAGACGCCGTGCGCTTTACCGTCGAACACAGCCGCGAAGCCATTCAATGGCTGATCGATCAGGGTGTGCCATTCACCCGCGACGAGCATTCCGGCACTGAAGACGGTGGTTTCGAGTTTCACCTGACCCGCGAAGGCGGCCACAGCCATCGACGCATTATTCATGCCGCCGATGCCACAGGCGCTGCGATTTTCAATACGCTGCTTGACCAGGCACGACAACGACCGAACATCGAGTTGCTGGAGCAACGGGTCGCCGTTGATCTGATCACCGAAAAGCGTCTGGGCCTGGAAGGTGATCGCTGCCTTGGCGCCTACGTACTCAATCGCGGCACCGGCGAAGTCGACACCTATGGCGCGCGCTTCGTGATCCTCGCCTCTGGCGGCGCCGCAAAAGTCTATCTCTACACCAGCAACCCCGATGGGGCTTGCGGCGACGGCATTGCCATGGCCTGGCGTTCGGGCTGCCGGGTGGCGAATCTGGAGTTCAACCAGTTCCACCCCACCTGCCTCTACCACCCGCAAGCCAAAAGCTTCCTGATTACCGAAGCCCTGCGCGGTGAAGGCGCGCATTTGAAGCTGCCGAACGGCGAGCGCTTCATGCAGCGCTTTGACCCGCGTGCCGAACTGGCGCCACGGGACATCGTCGCCCGGGCCATCGACCATGAAATGAAGCGTCTGGGTATCGACTGCGTGTACCTGGACATCAGCCACAAACCCGAAGCATTCATCAAGTCGCACTTCCCGACGATGTATGAACGCTGCCTGGAATTCTCCATCGATATCACCAAGCAGCCGATCCCGGTGGTTCCAGCCGCGCACTACACCTGCGGCGGGGTGATGGTCGACCAACACGGTCGCACCGACGTGCCAGGCCTGTATGCCATTGGCGAAACCAGCTTCACCGGCCTGCACGGTGCCAACCGCATGGCCAGCAACTCGCTGCTGGAGTGCTTCGTCTACGCTCGCTCGGCAGCGGCGGACATTCTTGAGCAGTTGCCGCAGGTGGCGATTCCGAGCGCCCTGCCCGCCTGGGACGCCAGCCAGGTCACCGACTCCGACGAAGACGTGATCATTGCGCACAACTGGGATGAACTTCGGCGGTTCATGTGGGACTACGTGGGCATCGTGCGTACCAACAAGCGCTTGCAACGCGCCCAGCACCGCGTGCGCCTGCTGCTGGACGAGATTGACGAGTTCTACAGCAACTACAAGGTCAGCCGGGACTTGATCGAACTGCGCAATCTGGCTCAGGTGGCCGAGTTGATGATCCGCTCAGCCATGGAGCGCAAGGAAAGTCGTGGCCTGCATTACACCCTCGATTACCCGAACATGCTGCCAGAGGCACTGGACACTATTCTGGTGCCGCCCACCTACGCCGACTGAACTTGAGCCGGACCCGCAGGCGTCGGTGAACATCCGCCGCCTGCGCATCACGCGGCACGCAAATCGCCCGTACCCTCCACTCACCACGCAAACGAAAGCGCAACACGACGATCAACGGCAACGCCAGGCTGTCTGGACGCAACTGCACGGCTTGCCACCCTGACACCTGATTCCACAACTGCCAACCATCGGCGTCCCGACGCAAGCCGCGGAATGCCTGCGGGTGTGTCAGCAGAATCTGTCGCGGCAGCATCCAGAAACCATGGGCCACGCACAACGCAATGCCGAGCAAACTGGCCCATACCGGTATAGAGAGAAGCAACAGCGAACCCAGCGCGAACACCTGGGCGAGAAGATAGGCCGCCAGCAATCGCCGTGAGGCATGCCAGCGGCATTCAAACGAGTTACTTGGGCTGAACACGGTCCAGAATCATGCGAACCATGCGCTGTAGCTCAGGGTCTTCCGACTCCGCGCGCTCCATGAACCAGCCGAACATGTCCTGATCTTCGCATTCGAGCAGTTTACGGAAGCAGTCGCGATCGACATCGTCAAGGTGCGGATAGACCTCTTTGACAAACGGCACCAGCAACACGTCAAGCTCGAGCATGCCGCGGCGGCTGTGCCAGTAGAGGCGGTTCAGTTCAACATCTTCGACCATGGAGCGCTCCTCAAATAGAGCGCAAGTATACAGCCCCAATCCCTGTCGAACAGTCGGCTTTGGTCGGGCATCATCGATCCTTTGTGAACTACCCATTTCAAGGGCGCCCCCTTATGATGTCCTCCAGACTCTTTACCCTGCGATGACCCATGGCTGATTCTGCTTTTTTCTGCACCTTGTCCCATGAAGGCGTGCTCGCCGTCCGCGGTTCCGATGCCAGCAAATTCCTTCAGGGACAATTGACCTGCAACCTCAATTACCTGAGCGACACCCAGGCCAGCCTCGGTGCGCGCTGCACCCAGAAAGGCCGCATGCAGTCGAGCTTTCGCATCCTGCTCGAAGGTGACGGGGTTCTGTTGGCGATGGCCAGCGAGTTGCTGGAGCCACAACTGGCGGACCTGAAAAAATATGCGGTGTTTTCCAAATCCAAGTTGACCGACGAAAGCGCCGCCTGGATTCGCTTTGGCCTGCAGCACTCGGAAGCCGTCCTGTCCGGCCTGGGCCTGGCGCTTCCCCGGGAAGACGGCGCCGTTGCCCGCGCGGGCGGCCTGATTGCCATTCGTGTCTCATCTGATCGTGTCGAACTCTGGGCGGCGGCAGGTCAGGCCGGCACCTTGCACAACACACTGGCCGCACTGCTGCCTGAAGGTGATCTGAACCAGTGGCTGCTCGGGCAGATCCGCGCCGGCATCGGCCAGGTCATGCCGCAGACCCGCGAGCTGTTCATTCCGCAAATGCTCAATCTTCAAGCGGTGGGCGGCGTGAGCTTCAAGAAAGGTTGCTACACCGGCCAGGAAATCGTCGCGCGCATGCAGTACCTGGGCAAACTCAAACGTCGGCTGTATCGCCTGCAACTGGATGCCACTCAACTGCCCGAACCCGGCACCGAACTGTTCTCTCCAACCCATGGCAGTTCCATTGGTGAAGTGGTGATCGCCGCTCACGCCGAACAGAACATCGAGCTGCTGGCCGTGCTGCAAGCCGAAGCCGTGGAAAGTGGCGACCTGCACGTTGGCACCCTGGAGGGCCCGGCCCTGCACCTGCTCGACCTGCCTTACCAATTGGATCGTGACCTCGAGATCCAGCGTTAATTGCGGCATTTTTTTGCAATACCCTAGAGAAACTAAATGAGCGAGCTGGCGGATAAGGTCCAACAGGATTTGGTTGAGTCCATCGATAACGATGACCTGGTTCTGCCAACGTTACCGGAAGTGGCCCTGCAGATTCGCAAGGCTGCCGAAGACCCGGAAATCAGCGTCTCCACCCTGAGCAAAGTCATCGGCCGCGACACCGCGCTGTCGGCGCGATTGATCAAGGTGGTCAACAGTCCGTTGCTGCGTGCCGCTCAGGAAGTGACCGACCTGCACACGGCAATCACCCGACTGGGCATCAATTACAGCAGCAACCTGGCCATCGGCCTGGTCATGGAACAGATTTTCCATGCCCGTTCCGACGTGGTGGAACAGAAGATGCGCGAAGTCTGGCGCAAGAGTCTGCAAATCGCTGGCGTCAGCTATGCGCTGTGCCGCAGCCATACCCAGTTGAAACCGGATCAGGCGGCCCTTGGCGGACTGGTGCATCAAATCGGCGTGTTACCGATTCTGACCTACGCCGAAGATCACTACGAACTGCTGTCAGATCCGGTCAGCCTGAACCACGTCATCGAACGCATTCATCCGTTGCTCGGTGACAAGCTGCTGCAGGTCTGGGAATTTCCGGAAATGCTGGTGAACCTGCCGGGGCAGTATCTGGACTTCAAGCGTCAGTCCGAGCAGGTCGACTATGTTGACCTGGTGCAGATCGCCAGCCTGCATTGCCACAAGGACACCGATCATCCTCTGGCCAGAATCGATGTGCTCGGCGTGCCAGCGTTCAAAAAACTGGGGATTGATCCAGAGAACGCGGCGATGTACAGCGATCTGGATGAGTCACGATCGATGTTCTATTGACCTACCCCCGCAGGCTGCGATCTCTTCAGGCGCTTGAAGATCAAAAGATCGCAGCCTGCGGCAGCTCTTATGGAACAAAAAATAACTTA
>CAYNGZ010000069.1:0-19469 GCA_964396695.1 uncultured Pseudomonas sp. | reverse complement strand
CCCAGAGGGTGGGAACAGGGCAGGGGGCAGGGAGGAGCTGGACTTGTCTCTGGGTGGCTTTGAGTCGAGCGTGGATGAAGTGCCGGACCCTTATTACGACGGCGATCAAGGCTTCGAGCAGGTGCTTGACCTGATCGAGCAAGCCTGCGATTTGCTGGTGATTGAATTGAAGGGACGCTTATGACTTTGCACCTGCGATCGCAGGTTTCGCTGAAGCCGTACAACAGCTTTGGCGTGGACGTTCGCGCGCAACTGTTTGCCGAAGCGCATAGCGACGCCGATGTGCGCGAGGCACTGGCTTACTCGACCGCGCACGATGTGCCGCTGCTGGTGATTGGCGGTGGCAGCAATCTGTTGCTGACCGCAGACATTCCGGCGCTGGTGCTGCGCATGGCCACCCGTGGTATCCGGTTGTTGAGCGACAACGGCAGTCAGGTGATGATCGAAGCCGAGGCCGGCGAAAGCTGGCATCCGTTCGTTCAGTGGACACTGGCGCAGGGTCTGTCGGGCCTTGAGAACCTCAGCCTGATCCCCGGCACCGTCGGTGCCGCGCCGATGCAGAACATCGGGGCCTACGGGGTCGAGATCAAGGACGTGTTCGCCGGACTGACCGCGCTGGACCGTCAGACCGGCGAGCTGCGGGATTTCACCCTGGCCGAGTGCAACTTTGCCTACCGTGACAGTGTGTTCAAGCAGCAAGTCGGTCGCTGGCTGATCCTGCGGGTGCGTTTTGCTCTGAACCGCGTCGAGCATTTGCATCTGGAGTACGGCCCGGTTCGTCAGCGTTTGACCGAGCAAGGCATCGAACATCCGACTGCGACCGATGTCAGCCAGGCGATTTGCAGCATTCGCAACGAGAAACTTCCCGATCCGGCGGTGCTCGGCAATGCCGGCAGCTTCTTCAAGAACCCGTTGGTGTCGGCGGAGCTGGCAGCGCAGATCCGTCTTGGTCATCCGGGCCTGATTGGTTATCCACAAGCGGATGGCCGGGTCAAACTGGCGGCCGGCTGGTTGATCGAGCAGGCGGGCTGGAAGGGCTATCGTGATGGCGACGCCGGCGTGCATAGTTTGCAGTCGCTGGTGCTGGTCAACTACGGCTCGGCCACCGGGCTTGAGCTGCTCAACCTGGCGCAGCGGATCCAGAAAGACATTGCCGAGCGCTTCAATGTCGAGCTGGAAATGGAGCCCAATCAGTATTGAGCTACGCTTGAGCGCTGAATCCAGAGCCCTGCACACCTCCCTTGGTTGCAGGGCTTTTTTGTTAATGCTGAGTTAACTTGGCCTGCTAACGATGCAGTTATTTGCTCCATAACCCTACAACTATGCGGGCGTGCCCATGATTACCCTGAAGCTCAATGGCCAAGATCATCAGCTCGACGTCACCGAGGACATGCCGCTGCTCTGGGCGATCCGCGATGTGGCCGGTTACAGCGGCACCAAATTCGGTTGCGGCATGGGCCTGTGTGGTGCCTGCACCATCCATATCGATGGCGCTCCGGCGCGCAGCTGCATCACCCCGATCGGTTCGGTGATCGGGCAGGATGTCAGCACCATCGACAACCTGCACAGCGATCCGGTTGGTCAGGTCGTCCAGCAAGCCTGGCTCGACACGGCGGTCGCCCAGTGCGGCTTTTGTCAGGGCGGGCAGATCATGTCGGCTACCGCATTGCTCAGGACCAACCCCAATCCCAGCGATGAGCAGATCGAACAGGCGATGGTCGGCAATATCTGCCGCTGCGGTACGTACAATCGCATCAAGACCGCGATCCGCCAGGCCTCCACTCATCTGCAGGAGCGCAAGGCATGAGCCAGCTGCCGAATGATTTCGCCCTGAGCAATCTCAGTCGTCGTGGTTTTCTCAAAGGTGTTGGCGCCACCGGTGCGCTGGTGCTGGCGGCGAGTTGGGGCTGGCAGGACGCATTCGCCGAAGCGAAGAAGTTCGGCGCCGACGGCATGCCCAACGGCTGGATCGACGATCCCAAGGTTTACGTGAGTATTGCCGCCGACGGCAGTGTGACGGTGATCTGCAACCGTTCGGAAATGGGCCAGGGTGTGCGCACCAGTTTGAGCATGGTGGTGGCCGACGAGTTGGACGCCGATTGGGCGCGGGTCCTGGTCCGGCAGGCGCCGGGCGATGAAGTGCGCTTCGGTAACCAGGACACCGACGGCTCGCGCAGCATGCGCCATTGGTACGAGCCAATGCGCCGTTGCGGTGCGGCCGTGCGAACCATGCTGGAGCAAGCCGCGGCCGATCAATGGAAAGTGCCTGTTGGCGAGTGCCGCGCCCAATTGCACAAAGTCATCCACCAGGGCACCGGGCGTGAACTCGATTATGGTGCGCTTGCCGTCGCTGCGGGTGCGCTGGCAGTACCGGCTCGCGAGAGTCTGCGGCTTAAGCAGCCTTCGGAGTTTCGCTACATCGGCAAAGAGTCGACCCGGGCTATCGATGGTGCAGATATCGTCAAGGGGCGTGCGGTCTACGGTGCCGACGTGCATTTTGACGGCATGCTGTTCGCCACCGTCGCGCGACCGGCAGTCTATGGTGGCAAGGTCAAATCCTTCGATGCCAGCGCGACGCTGAAAGTCCCGGGCGTGGTCAAGGTCATCCAGATCGAAAGTCGCCCATTGCCCTCGGAGTTCCAGCCGTTGGGCGGGGTGGCGGTGATTGCCAGCAATACCTGGGCGGCAATCAAGGGGCGTGAGGCACTGAAGATCGAGTGGGATGATGGCGTCAATGCCGGTTACGACTCGATTGCCTATCGCAAGGAACTGGAAGCCGCGGCCCTGAAGCCGGGCAAAGTGGTGCGCAGCACCGGCAACCTCGAAGAGGCCATGAACAGTGCCGACAGCAGTCTGGAGGCGGCTTATTACTTGCCGCATCTGGCGCAGTCGCCGATGGAGCCGATGGTCGCCATTGCGCGTTTCAAGGACGGTCATTGCGAAGCCTGGGCACCGAGTCAGGCCCCACAGGTGACCCGCGAGCGCATCGCCGAACGCCTGGGCATTCCCTTTGAGAAGGTTACGGTCAATGTCACCTTGTTGGGCGGCGGTTTCGGTCGCAAGTCCAAGCCGGACTTCATTATTGAAGCCGCGATCCTGGCCAGGGAGTTTCCCGGCAAGGCTGTGCGCGTGCAATGGACCCGTGAAGACGATATCCACTGTTCGTACTTTCATACCGTTTCGGCGGAGTACCTCAAGGCCAGTCTGAACAAGGACGGCATGCCGTCCGGTTGGTTGCACCGCACCGTGGCGCCGAGCATCACCGCGTTGTTCGCACCCGGCATGAATCACGAAGGGGCCTTCGAGTTGGGCATGGGCTTTACCAACATGGCCTACGCGATTCCCAACGTGCGCCTGGAAAACCCGGACGCGGCGGCTCATACCCGGGTCGGTTGGTATCGTTCGGTGTCGAACATCCCCCATGGCTTTGCGATTCAGAGCTTTGTCGATGAATTGGCACACAAGGCCGGGCAGGATCCGCTGAAGTACCAGATCAAACTATTGGGCCCGGACCGTCAGATCGATCCGCGAACCTTGAGCGAAGAGTGGAACTACGGCGAATCCCCCGAGCGTTATCCCATCGATACGGCGCGCCTGCGTGGCGTTCTGGAAACGGCGGCCAAGGGCGCCGGTTGGGGGCGAAAACTGCTCAAGGGGCGCGGGTTGGGTCTGGCGGTGCATTACAGTTTCGTCACCTATGTGGCGGCGGTGATCGAAGTCGAGGTCAAAGACGACGGCACGCTGATCGTGCACAAGGCTGATATTGCGGTGGATTGCGGTCCGCAGATCAATCCGGAACGGATTCGTTCGCAGTTCGAAGGCGCCTGTGTGATGGGCCTGGGTAACGCAGTGCTGGGTGAAATCAGCTTCAAGGATGGCAAGGTCCAGCAGGACAACTTCCACATGTACGAAGTGGCGCGCATGTCTCTGGCGCCGAAAGAGGTGGCGGTGCATCTGGTCACGCCACCGGGTAACGTGCCGCTGGGCGGTGTCGGTGAGCCGGGTGTGCCGCCCATCGCGCCGGCGCTGTGCAATGCGATCTTCGCCGCCACCGGCAAGCGTATTCGCAGTTTGCCGGTGCGCTATCAATTGCAGGGCTGGCAGCAGGCCAACGCCTGATGAGTCGCGTTGAGCGGAACGTGGGCGCGATCATTCTCGCGGCGGGGCAGGGCAGTCGTTATCGGCAAGTGGCGGGTGCCGATCAAGACAAGTTACTGGCGATGTGCGAAGGGCGTGACGGCATTGTACGGCCGGTGATCGAGCAGGTGTTGTGCAGCCTGCCATCCGCTGTTGAGGCGCGGTTGCTGGTGACGACGCCGGATCGTCCAGAGGTCGCACGGCTGGCCCAGGCTTATGGTTGCCAGGTGTTGCTGTTGGTGTCGGCGGGCATGGGTGACAGCCTGGCGGCGGCGATCGCTGCGTGTCCGACGCTTGATGGCTGGCTGGTGGTATTGGGGGATATGCCGTTTATCTTGCCGTCGAGTATTGAGCGGATTGTTGAGGGGCTTGAGGTCGGCACCATCAGCGTGCCCGTGCAGGGCGGCGAGTTTGGGCATCCGGTGGGGTTTGGGCGCTCGTATGGTACGGCGCTGATGGCATTGTCCGGTGATCGCGGGGCCAGGCCGTTGTTTGCGTCGGCGAACGTTGTTGAAGTAGCGGTGGAGGATCCCGGGGTGTTGTGGGATGTGGATGTGCCTGAGGCGTTGATTTTTCAGTAGGCGTCGTCTGATAGATCTCCATCGCGGTAGGCCTGTTGCACCGCAGGCATAAAAAAGCCCCGCCTGGTAACCCAGGCGGGGCTTTTTAGTGGCTGATGGAATCAGACGAGGGGTTTAGGCTCGTGTTCTTTTTCCAGGGCCTCAGGTTTTTGCTCTACCACTTCTTCGACGGAACGCAGGTTTTCGTCGATGGTCGGGGTAGCCGGCTCGGCGGCCACTTCAGCGGCCGGGGCAGGTGCTGCCTCGACGACTTCAGCGACAACCGGAGCCGGCTCGGCAGCAACAACCGGTGCAGCAGCGGCAGCCAGTTCAGCTTCTTTCTGCAGGCGTTCGGCTTCACGCTTGCGGCGACGCACTTCACGTGGGTCGTTCGGCGCACGGCCACTTGGCGTCAGGGCGCTGACAGGGGCGGCTTCGACTGCCGGTGCAACCACTTCGGCAACCACTGGCGCTACTACTGGAGCGGGCTCTGCAGCAATCACTACAGGGGCAATCACTTCAGCGACGGGTGCTGGCGCTTCAACAGCTGGTGCTTCAGCAACCCGGTTGAATGCGGTTTGCTCTTCGCGAACCTCGGGGGCTTTTTCGGCGACCGGGGCTTCAACCGCAGGCTCTGCGGCAACGACTGGCTGTTCTACAGCAGCGACCGGTTCAGCGGCAGCGTGAACTTCAGGCTGAACTTCGCGAGCAGGAGCTACTTCTACAGCTGGAGCGGCTGGCGCTTCAACCGGAGTTGTCGCTTCCACGACTGGCGCTTCAACCTGAGCGACTTCCTGAGCAGCGGCAGTAGCACGTTCAGCTTGCTGGTGAGCCTGGGCTTCAGCGGGAGCGCTGATCACAGTGCTGGCAACAGCTGCGGTAACGGCCAGGCCGGCAGCCAGTTCGGCGCCTGTTGGCTCTTCGCTGGTTTCGGACTCTTCCGAGCCTTCGATCACGTTGCCGTTGGCATCGCGTTGACGCTCGCGACGGTTGCTGCGACGACGCTGACCGCGGGAGCGGCGGCGTGGACGATCGCCTTCGGCGTTCTCCTGACCGTCTTCCTGCAGTTGCTCTTCGTTGGTTGGCAGCTCTTCTTCGGCGACGGCCGCAGCGGCTTGCTCGGTACGTGGCTGGCGTTCTTCACGCGGTGGGCGCGGGGCGCGTTCTTCACGTGGCTGGCGAGCCGGACGCTCTTCAGCAACGGCAGTCGCAGCGGCGGCAGCGGCTGGCGCGGCATCCAGAGGTTCACGCAGTTCACGAACCGGACGCTCTTCGCGCTCGCCACGTGGCTTGCGATCTTCACGAGGAGGGCGTGGTGCGCGTTCTTCACGCGGTGCACGTGGTGCGCGCTCTTCGCGGGCTACTGCTGGAGTCTCTTCGCGGGCTTCGCGTGGTTGACGCTCTTCACGCGGTTCGCGTGGTGCACGTTCTTCACGAGGGGCGCGTTCTTCGCGCGGCTTGCGTTCTTCATCGCGGCGACTGTTACGGTTGCGGCTTTGCTGACGGCCGGTGCGACGTTCTTCGTTGCGTGCCGGACGCTCGGTGGCTGGTTTTTCAACCACAACCGGAGCAGCTGGCTCTTCCTTGGTGGCGAACAGGCTGACCAGCGACTTCACCAGACCTTTGAACAGGCTTGGCTCAGGGGCGGCGGCCGGTGCAGCAACCGGGGCGGCAACGACTTCGGTCGGGACCGGAGCATTGGCACGGGCTGGAGCGGTTTTCACGGCAGCTTCCTGGCGAACCAGGGTGCGGGTGGCGGCGGCCGGTTGAACTTCTTCCACTTCAGCGGCGGCGGCAGCGATTTCGTAGCTGGACTGATTGATGGCGGCTTCCGGGCTGTCATCGCGCAGGCGCTGAACTTCGAAGTGCGGCGTTTCGAGGTGATCGTTCGGCAGGATGACGATGCGGGCACGGGTGCGCAGTTCGATCTTGGTGATCGAGTTGCGTTTTTCGTTGAGCAGGAACGCAGCGACCGGAATCGGCACTTGTGCACGCACTTCGGCGGTGCGGTCTTTCAGGGCTTCTTCTTCGATCAGGCGCAGGATCGCCAGCGACAGCGACTCGACGTCACGGATGATGCCGGTGCCGTTGCAGCGTGGGCAGACGATACCGCTGCTTTCGCCCAGCGATGGGCGCAGGCGCTGACGGGACATTTCCAGCAGGCCGAAGCGCGAGATGCGGCCGACTTGCACGCGAGCGCGGTCGGCTTCCAGGCATTCGCGGACTTTCTCTTCCACGGCGCGCTGGTTCTTGGCGGGGGTCATGTCGATGAAGTCGATGACGATCAGGCCGCCGATGTCGCGCAGGCGCAACTGACGGGCGATTTCTTCGGCAGCTTCAAGGTTGGTTTGCAGGGCGGTTTCTTCGATATCGCTGCCTTTGGTGGCGCGGGCCGAGTTGATGTCGATGGACACCAGGGCTTCGGTCGGATCGATAACGATGGAGCCGCCGGAAGGCAGTTCAACGACGCGCTGGAAGGCGGTCTCGATCTGGCTTTCGATCTGGAAACGGTTGAACAGCGGAACGCTGTCCTCGTACAGCTTGATCTTGCTGGCGTACTGCGGCATCACCTGGCGAATGAAGGTCAGGGCTTCGTCCTGGGCTTCAACGCTGTCGATCAGCACTTCGCCGATGTCCTGGCGCAGGTAGTCGCGGATCGCGCGGATGATCACGTTGCTTTCCTGGTAGATCAGGAAAGGCGCGGAACGGTCCAGCGAGGCTTCTTTGATGGCGGTCCACAGTTGCAGCAGGTAGTCGAGGTCCCACTGCATTTCTTCGCTGCTGCGGCCAAGGCCGGCAGTGCGCACGATCAGACCCATGTCAGCCGGGGCAACCAGGCCATTCAGGGCTTCGCGCAGTTCGTTGCGCTCTTCACCTTCGATGCGACGGGAGATACCGCCAGCACGCGGGTTGTTCGGCATCAGAACCAGGTAACGACCGGCCAGGCTGATGAAGGTGGTCAGGGCGGCGCCCTTGTTGCCACGTTCTTCTTTTTCAACCTGAACGATGACTTCCTGGCCTTCGCTCAGGACGTCCTTGATGTTGACGCGGCCTTCAGGAGCTTTCTTGAAGTATTCGCGGGAGATTTCCTTGAGGGGCAGGAAGCCGTGGCGCTCAGAGCCGAAATCGACAAAGGCAGCCTCAAGGCTTGGTTCGATGCGAGTAATCCGGCCTTTATAGATGTTGGCCTTCTTCTGCTCGCGTGCACCGGATTCGATGTCCAGGTCGTAGAGGCGTTGGCCGTCTACCAGTGCAACACGCAACTCTTCGGGTTGAGTTGCGTTAATCAGCATTCTTTTCATGTAGTACCGTCGGTTTCCGGGCTGCCGGAAACGGCGTTCGGCACACACGACTTCTCACGGTCGGTGTCAGGTGCGTCAGGAGTGGTTGGCCACTCCCGTGTCTGGCGAGGTTCGACCAATTGGGTCGGCGTCGCGACGTACGCGTCCTGCTTGCTGTGGCTACTTAAGCACTCAGTCAGGAGGAGGAATCAACCGGCGACTGTGGACGGGATGAAGCGTCTAAATATAAGCCTAGTGCTACACGGTCCGACGGTTGTGCATCTCCACCCTACACGTATCCCTGATAATTCGGGTGCTGCCGCGCGCAGAATCCGCAGCGGGTTGGCATTTACCGTGTTCTCCAATGGGGAGTTCACGCTCATGGCTACACAAGACTGGGTGAGAGCTGTTTTGCTAGCACTCAGCTTGTAACGGGCGTTGTTTCCGAAGCATTCGCTCAAGGACTGGTTCGAGACTGACTGCACTTTGTGAACTGGCCGTAAATATCGGCGCATCAGACGAGCGGTTGCTCTGTTGTTGCGCTCGCTTCAGGCCTCATGTCACCTGCGCTTGTTACAATCACGAACCTTCCAATCGCTGTGAAAGCCCCGTAGGACGGCCTCGCGTCCTGATGAATTGCGTTGGTCAGGGCCGGCAATCTGCCGTTTGTCCTCTGTCCAGGCCGCTTTTGGCGGCGTTCGCGACTATAGCAGCAATGATTAAGTGCTTCAATTCCATAAAAAATTGTTATCATCCGCGGCATGACGACTACTGCCCCCTCGACTCCAGGCGTACAACTGCTTGAGGTCTTGCCGGAATATGCCGGCCAACGTATTGATAATTTCCTTCTCGCTCGGCTCAAAGGCGTGCCCAAGACCTTGATTTACCGCATTTTGCGTAAAGGCGAAGTGCGGGTGAACAAAGGTCGGATCAAGCCCGAGTACAAGCTGCAGGCGGGCGACATCGTGCGCGTGCCGCCGGTGCGTGTGCCGGAACGCGACGAGCCGGTGCCATTGGCGCAAGGTTTGTTGCAGCGCCTCGAGGCCTCGATTGTCTTCGAAGACAAGGCGCTGATCGTGATCAACAAGCCTTGCGGCATCGCTGTTCACGGCGGCAGTGGCTTGAATTACGGCGTGATCGAAGCCTTTCGTCAGTTGCGTCCGGATTGCAAGGAGCTTGAGCTGGTTCACCGTCTCGATCGTGACACCTCCGGCCTGCTGATGATCGCCAAAAAACGCAGCATGCTGCGTCACTTGCACACGGCATTGCGCGGCGATGGCGTCGATAAGCGCTATATGGCGCTGGTCCGCGGTAACTGGGCTGCCTCGATCAAGCAAGTCCGTGCGCCGCTGGGCAAGAGCAATCTGCGCTCCGGCGAGCGCATGGTCGAGGTCGACGAGGAGGAGGGCAAGGAGTCCGTGACCGTGTTCAAGGTCCTGCGTCGCTTTAGCGACTTTGCCACCCTGATCGAAGCCAAACCGATCACCGGCCGGACTCACCAGATTCGCGTCCACACCTTGCACGCCGGGCACTGCATCGCTGGCGACACCAAGTACGGTGATGATGATTTCAGCAAGGAGATTCGCGATCTGGGCGGCAAGCGCCTGTTTCTCCATGCCTACATGCTGACCGTGCCGCTGCCAGATGGCGGCGAGCTCAAGCTTCAGGCGCCAGTGGATGAAATGTGGGCCAAGACTGTGGAGCGCCTGAGTGCATCCTGATTACAAGCTGCTGATTTTCGACTGGGACGGCACGTTGGCTGACTCCATCGGCCGGATTGTCGACGCAATGCACGTGGCATCGCAGCGATCCGGTTTTCAGTTGCGCGATGATCTGGCTGTCAAGGGCATCATCGGCCTGGGTTTGCCGGAAGCGGTTCGCACCTTGTACCCGGAAATTGGCGATGATGAGCTGGTGGCGTTCCGTCAGCACTATGCAGATCACTATATCGCGTCGGAGGCTGTGCCTTCGCCACTGTTTGAAGGTGTCGTCGAGTCGCTTGAGGCATTTCGCGCTGAGGGTTATTACCTGGCGGTGGCAACCGGCAAGGCGCGTCGCGGGCTGGATCGTGTGCTGAAGGCCCACGGTTGGGGGGATTATTTCGATATCACCCGCGCCGCCGATGAAACCGCCAGCAAGCCGCATCCGCTGATGCTCGAACAGATTCTGAGCCATTGCGACGTCCGTCCGGAGCAGGCGTTGATGGTGGGGGATTCGTCATTCGATCTGCAGATGGCGCACAATGCGGGGATGGATTCGGTTGCCGTCAGTTATGGCGCTCAATCGATAGAAGCCTTGCGTGTGTTCGAGCCGCGCCTGGCCATTGATCATTTTTCGCAATTGCACGCCTGGCTGGGTCAGCGGGCCGATTAAGTTATTGTTGGGGTGGGTGGTATGACCGACGAATGGAAGGCGCCAGCCAAGGCCAGTGCTGAAGGCAGCGACGACAAGAGCTGGAAACTGCTGGAGAAAACCCTGCTTGCAAACGTGCAGGAGCATCGTCGTACGCGGCGCTGGGGGATTTTTTTCAAGCTGCTGACTTTTGTTTATCTGTTCATTGCGCTGGTCCTCTTTACGCCGCTGGCGGGCATTGAAAAAAGCGCGACTCGCGGGTCGAGCTACACCGCATTGATCGAAGTGACCGGAATGATTGCCGACAAGGAGTCGGCCAGCGCCGACAACATTGTCGGCGGCTTGCGCGCGGCGTTTGAGGATCCGAGGGTCAAGGGGATCGTGCTGCGGATCAATAGTCCGGGCGGCAGTCCGGTGCAGTCGGGTTATGTCTACGATGAAATTGGTCGTCTGCGAGCCTTGCATCCGAGTATCAAGGTGTACGCGGTGATTTCCGATCTTGGTGCTTCGGGTGCTTACTATATCGCCAGCGCGGCGGACCAGATCTACGCCGACAAGGCGAGCCTGGTGGGTTCCATTGGTGTGACAGCGGCCGGATACGGTTTTGTCGGCACCATGGAGAAGCTCGGTGTCGAGCGTCGGACCTATACGTCGGGCGAGCACAAGTCGTTCCTCGATCCGTTCCAGCCGGAAAAGCCTGATGAAACCAGGTTCTGGCAGAGCGTGTTGGACACCACGCACCAGCAGTTCATCGCCAGCGTCAAAAAAGGCCGTGGCGATCGTCTGAAAGACAAGGAGCATCCGGAGCTGTTCTCCGGGCTGGTCTGGTCGGGCGAGCAGGCGCTACCATTGGGCCTGATCGATGGTCTGGGCAGTGCAAGTTCGGTGGCGCGTGATGTGATCGGTGAGAAAGAGCTGGTCGATTTCACGATTCAGGAGTCGCCGTTCGACCGCTTCTCGAAGAAGCTCGGCGCCAGCGTGGCTGAGCAGTTGGCCATGTGGATGGGCTTTCATGGGCCGGCATTGCGATAATCCTCTTTGATGCAAAAAAAAGAACCGGCCTTCGTGGCCGGTTTTTTTAAAGTCAAAAGATCGCAACTCCTGCGATTGTACGCGATCCCATGGAGCTGCCGAAGGCTGCGATCTTTTGATCCTCAGGGGATCTGCACGCCTTCTGCCAACAGCATATCCACCAGGCGAATCAGTGGCAGGCCGACCAGGCTGGTGGCGTCCGGGCCTTCAGTGCGTTGAAACAGGCTCACACCCAGTCCTTCGGCTTTGAAGCTGCCGGCGCAGTCGTAGGGTTGTTCGGCGTGCAGGTAGCGTTCGATGCGCGCCTGATCCAGCGTGCGCATGTGTACAGTGAAAGGGATGCAGTCGAGCTGGCAGTCGCCAGTCTGGCTGTTGAGCAGCGCCAGGCCGGTCAGGAAGGTCACGCTGGCGCCGCTGGCGGCCAATAGTTGTTCTCGGGCCTTCTCGAAAGTGTGGGGTTTGCCGATAATCCGCCCGTCGAGCACGGCGACCTGATCCGAGCCGATAATCAGCTGGGCAGGATGGCCGTCGGCCAGCGCTCGGGCTTTTTCATGCGCCAGGCGTTTTACCAGCTCGATGGCTGGCTCGCCCGGTCGGTGGCTTTCGTCGATATCCGGTGAGCTGCAGGTAAATGGCAGCTGCAAGCGGGCCAGTAATTCGCGGCGATAAGGCGAGCTTGAAGCAAGTAATAAAGGCAGCATGCGGTCCTCCAAAAGTCAGTCGCAAATTCTAGCGGGGCTTCCAAGTGGTGGACAGGGCTGAATTTCCTTTGACATGGCCGGGTGCATCCCTATAATGCTGCGCCTATGTTGAATGACCCGATTCCACCTCACGTTGACCCGCGCAAATTGGCTGATCGTGGCACCACCCTTCAAGGTGAAATGCTGCTGGCCGATTTGGAGAGACTCTGCGACCCGCTTTCCGACACTGTCGGTACGGTGCAGGCTAAATTCGTTTTTGAACGAGATGAGCGTAAATCTGTGGTAATCCACAGCTTTATCGACACCGAAGTCAAAATGGTTTGCCAGCGTTGTCTTGAGCTGGTCACCCTGCCGATTCACAGTGAGTGCAGTTATGCTGTGGTGAAGGAGGGTGCGAATACCCAGTCGTTGCCGAAAGGTTATGACGTGCTGGAACTGGGCGAAGATCCTTTGGATCTGCAGTCACTGATCGAGGAGGAGCTTCTGCTCGCCTTGCCCATTGTGCCTGCTCATCATCCGGAAGAATGCCAGCAGCCGGCGGGTCTCGATGAGCCCGAACCGAGCGAGGACGAGGTAACGCGGTCCAACCCGTTCAGTGTATTGGCGCAGTTAAAGCGTGACCCAAACGTTTAGGAGTTAATCAATTATGGCTGTTCAGCAGAACAAAAAATCCCGCTCCGCCCGTGACATGCGTCGTTCGCACGATGCTCTCGAGGCAAGCACCCTGTCCGTGGAAAAGACCACTGGTGAAGTTCACCTGCGTCACCACGTATCGCCAGAAGGCGTATACCGTGGCCGTAAAGTGATCGACAAGGGCGCTGACGAGTAATCCTTGTCCGCTCAAGTCATCGCGATTGACGCAATGGGCGGGGACTTTGGTCCCCGCAACATTGTTCAGGCAAGTCTTGCTTGTCTGTCTGCTACGCCCTCGCTACACCTGACCCTTGTCGGTCAACCCTCCCTTTTAGAAGAACTGATTGCCGGCCAGTCGGCTGTGGATCGTGCGCGCCTGACTATTGCGCCAGCCAGCGATGTCATCGGCATGGACGAAAAACCTTCCCAGGCTTTGCGTGGCAAGCCGGACTCCTCGATGCGGGTCGCCCTTGAGCTGTTGCGCGATGGCAAGGTTCAGGCGTGTGTCAGTGCCGGTAATACCGGTGCGCTGATGGCGTTGTCGCGTTATGTGCTCAAGACCTTGCCGGGCATTGATCGGCCGGCCATGGTGGCGGCGATCCCGACGCGGCGTGGTTATTGTCAGTTGCTCGATCTGGGGGCGAATGTCGATTGCAGTGCCGAGCATCTGTTCCAGTTTGCGGTGATGGGTTCGGTGGCGGCTGAAGCCTTGGGTATTGCTCGTCCGAAGGTTGCGTTGCTGAATATCGGCACGGAAGACATCAAGGGCAATCAGCAGGTCAAGCTGGCGGCCACGCTGCTGCAAAACGCTTGCGGGCTGAATTACATTGGCTTCGTCGAGGGGGATGGCTTGTACCGTGGTGAGGCTGATGTCGTGGTCTGCGACGGTTTTGTCGGCAATATCCTGCTCAAATCCAGTGAAGGTCTGGCGGCGATGATTGCCGGGCGGATCGAGGCGTTGTTCAGGCAGAACCTGGCGTCGAGGCTGGTTGGGGCTTTGGCGTTGCCGCTGATGAAGCGCTTGCAGGCCGATCTGGCGCCTGCACGACATAATGGCGCAAGCTTTCTCGGTTTGCAGGGCATCGTCGTCAAAAGTCATGGCTCGGCCGGTGTGCAGGGCTTTCAGAGTGCCATTCAGCGGGCCTTGATCGAGATTCAGGAGAACCTGCCGCAGCGGCTTCATGGTCGTCTCGAGGATTTGTTGCTTTAGGCATTTTCGTTCGGCAATGCTTAAATGTGACCGCTCAGTTCAATTGGCCATCCAACTGTCAGTTTCTTGCGTCCGGTACTACAGGACGTCAATTCTCCGACGACAAGATCATTAGGGGCTTGTTACATGTCTGCTTCCCTCGCATTCGTCTTTCCAGGACAGGGTTCGCAGTCCCTCGGCATGCTGGCCGAGTTGGGCGCGCAACATCCGTTGATCCTCGACACTTTCAAAGAAGCTTCCGACGCTCTGGGTTACGACCTGTGGGCACTGACCCAGCAAGGGCCGGAAGAGCAACTCAATCAAACCGACAAAACCCAACCGGCGATTCTCACCGCTTCGATTGCCTTGTGGCGTCTGTGGCTGGCGGAGGGCGGTGCACGTCCGGCTTACGTTGCCGGTCATAGCCTGGGTGAATACAGCGCGCTGGTCGCGGCCGGCAGCCTGAGTCTGGGTGACGCGGTGAAGCTGGTAGAGCGTCGTGGTCAGCTGATGCAGGAAGCGGTGCCGGCCGGACAGGGCGGTATGGCCGCTATCCTCGGTCTGGACGATGCTGATGTGCTGGCCGCCTGTGCTGAAGCTGCACAAGGCGAAGTGGTCAGCGCGGTCAACTTCAACTCGCCGGGCCAGGTGGTGATTGCCGGCGCCAGGGCGGCTGTCGAGCGCGCCATCGAAGGCTGCAAGGCGCGTGGTGCCAAGCGCGCCATGCCGCTGCCGGTCAGCGTGCCGTCGCACTGCGAACTGATGCGTCCGGCTGCCGAGCGTTTCGCCGAGTCGATCGCTGCGATCGACTGGCAGGCTCCGCAGATTCCGCTAGTACAGAATGTCAGCGCTGATGTGGCACCGGATCTGGACACTCTCAAGCGCGATCTGCTCGAGCAGCTCTACAAGCCGGTTCGCTGGGTCGAGTCGGTCCAGGCGCTGGCCGCCAAAGGCGCCATCCAACTGGTTGAATGCGGTCCGGGCAAAGTCCTGGCCGGCCTGAACAAGCGCTGCGCCGAAGGCGTGTCGACCTCTAACCTGAACACCCCGGACGCTTTCGCTGCTGCTCGTGCAGCGTTGGCCTGAACTTAGGAGAAGCCTGCATGAGTCTGCAAGGTAAAGTTGCACTGGTTACCGGCGCCAGCCGTGGTATTGGCCAGGCTATCGCACTGGAACTGGGTCGTCAGGGCGCCATCGTGGTGGGTACCGCGACTTCTGCTTCGGGCGCTGAGCGCATCGCGGCAACCCTGAAGGAAAACGGCATTCAAGGCACCGGTCTTGAGCTCAATGTCACCAGTGACGAATCCGTAGCGGCCGTACTGGCAAGCATTCAGGAGCAATTCGGTGCGCCGGCGATTCTGGTGAATAACGCCGGTATCACCCGCGATAACCTGATGATGCGCATGAAAGATGACGAGTGGCATGACGTCGTCGATACCAACCTGAACAGTCTGTTTCGCCTGTCCAAGGGGGTTCTGCGTGGCATGACCAAGGCGCGTTGGGGTCGAATTATCAGTATTGGTTCGGTTGTGGGTGCCATGGGCAACGCAGGCCAAGTAAACTATGCAGCCGCCAAGGCCGGTCTGGAAGGTTTCAGCCGCGCTCTGGCACGTGAAGTCGGTTCGCGCTCGATTACGGTCAACTCGGTGGCCCCTGGGTTCATCGATACCGATATGACCCGCGAACTGCCAGAGGCGCAGCGTGAAGCCTTGCAGATACAAATTCCGCTGGGCCGTCTGGGGCAGGCTCAAGAGATCGCGTCCGTGGTCGCTTTTCTTGCGTCGGACGGTGCGGCGTACGTTACTGGGGCTACAATCCCGGTGAACGGCGGGATGTACATGTAAGTTAAATGTGACGGATTGCTTCAAAAAAATGTCATACGAGCTGTCTAAAATCCGTTATAAAGCCGCAATCTATTTATAGGCAGTGGGTCGTCAGGGTTTGAGGAGTGAAGCTTTCAGTTGAAAAACTGAAAAGCCTTTCTATACACTTACCCACTGGCCAGCTGCCTGAATTTGTCCATTAGGAGTGAAAACAAGGTATGAGCACCATCGAAGAGCGCGTCAAGAAAATCGTTGCCGAGCAACTGGGCGTTAAAGAAGAAGAAGTGGTGAACACTGCTTCCTTCGTTGAAGACCTGGGTGCCGACTCCCTTGACACCGTTGAGCTGGTGATGGCTCTGGAAGAGGAATTCGAGACTGAAATTCCTGATGAAGAAGCTGAGAAGATCACTACTGTACAAGCTGCCATCGACTACGTTAACGCCCATCAGGGATAATAGTTTGTAGCCGTTGTTAGCTGTCATGGAAAAACCGCACTGCCATTACGGCGTGCGGTTTTTTCTTTAGGCCTGATGCAAAGTCGTCATTTGAAAAAAGGAGAGTGCTGTGTCGCGTAGACGCGTCGTAGTCACCGGTATGGGTATGTTGTCGCCACTGGGCACGGATGTGCCGAGCAGCTGGCAGGGTATTCTGGCTGGCCGTAGTGGCATTGGTCTGATCGAACACACCGACCTTTCTGCCTATTCCACCCGTTTTGGCGGCTCGGTAAAGGGCTTCAATGTCGAGGAATACCTGTCGGTCAAGGAAGCTCGCAAACTCGACCTGTTCATTCAATACGGTCTGGCAGCAGGGTTTCAGGCAGTGCGTAATGCCGGTCTGGAAGTCACCGACGCCAATCGTGAACGCATCGGCGTGGCCATGGGTTCGGGTATTGGCGGACTGACCAATATCGAAGAAACCAGCCGCACGCTGCATGAGTCGGGACCACGGCGGATTTCTCCGTTTTTCGTGCCGGGCTCGATCATCAATATGATTTCCGGTTTCCTGTCCATCCATCTGGGTATACAGGGGCCTAACTATGCCATTTCGACAGCCTGTACCACCGGAACGCACTGCATCGGCATGGCGGCGCGCAACATTGCCTACGGCGAAGCCGACGTGATGATTGCCGGTGGCGCCGAAATGGCGGCTTGCGGTCTGGGCATGGGGGGCTTTGGTGCTGCTCGTGCGCTGTCGACCCGCAATGACGAACCGACCCGCGCCAGCCGTCCATGGGACAAGGGCCGTGATGGCTTTGTACTCTCCGACGGTGCCGGTGCATTGGTGCTTGAAGAGCTGGAGCACGCCAAGGCCCGCGGTGCGACCATTTATGCCGAGCTGATCGGTTTCGGCACCAGTGGCGATGCCTACCACATGACCTCGCCACCCGCCGACGGCGCGGGTGCTGCGCGCTGCATTACCAATGCCCTGCGCGATGCCAGGATCAATGCGGACCAGGTCCAGTACATCAATGCCCACGGCACGTCGACCTCGGCCGGCGACCTTGCCGAAGCCTGTGCGATCAAGTCGGTGTTTGGCGATCATGCCTACAAGCTGGCGGTCAGCTCGACCAAGTCCATGACCGGTCACCTGTTGGGGGCGGCAGGCGCGGTTGAGGCGATCTTCAGTGTGCTGGCGATCAACGGCCAGGTGGCGCCGCCGACCATTAACCTCGATGAGCCGGATGAAGGCTGCGATCTTGATTTTGTGCCGCACACTGCGCGCGACATGGGCATCGATGTCGTGCTGTCCAACTCGTTCGGTTTTGGCGGTACCAATGGCTCGCTGGTGTTCCGCCGGTTCGCTGATTGATGGAAAGCTGGGTCGACGGTCAGCCGGCTGACGTACTGTCGCTAAAAGACCGTGGCCTGGCGTATGGCGATGGCCTGTTCGAGACCATCGCTGTCAAGGGTGGGCAGCCACTGCTGCTGGATCGACATTTGAGTCGTCTGGCCGATGGTTGCTCGCGTTTGGCGATTGATGCGGATCACGCATTGATTCGCAGTGAACTGCTGACGTACGCCGCTGCTCTTGGTGAGGGTGTGCTCAAGCTGATGCTGACCCGTGGCGACAGCCAGCGTGGTTACGCGACCGATCCTTCGATGTCGCCGCGACGTATTCTGCAAGGCAACCCTCCCGCTGCTTATCCTGCTGTCCATGCGCAGCAAGGCATTCGACTGTTCCCCTGTGTGACACGACTTTCCGAGCAGCCGCTGCTTGCCGGTCTCAAACACCTGAATCGTCTCGAGCAAGTCATGGCCCGTTCCGAATGGCGGGGCAGCGAATACGCCGAAGGTCTGATGCTGGATCTTCAGGGGCGGGTGATCGAGGGTGTTTTCAGTAATCTGTTCCTGGTACGAGATGGCACGTTGCTGACGGCAGATCTGAGCCGTTGCGGCGTGGCTGGAGTCATGCGTGCCGAACTCTTGTCCCAGGCCGGGTTGCTGGGGATTCCTGCACTCGTCACTGACATTCGCCTTGATCAGCTGCAACAGGCTGATGAAGTTTTCGTCTGCAACAGCGTGTACGGCATTTGGCCTGTGCGCGCTTATGCTGCGCTGAGCTGGCCGGTTGGGCCGCTCACCCGTAAACTGCAAGGCATTGCCCGCGCGCTACTGGATGCTTGATTTGTGAGACGTAAATTCTTGCTGCTGCTGGAAACCGGACTGGTTCTGGCAGGGCTTCTGCTGGGCGCTTCAGCCTTGAAGATCAACTCGGCGCTGGAGCAGCCGCTTAACATTACTCAGGAAGAGTTGCTGGATGTACCGGGCGGCTCGACACCGTCCGGGACCTTCAATCGCCTCGAAACCGATGGCGTGCTTCAGGATGCCTTTTGGCTGCGTCTGTACTGGCGCATCAACCTGGCCGGGCAGCCGCTGCACAGCGGCGAATACCGTATGTTGCCCGGCATGAGCGCGCAGGGACTGATCGGTCTTTGGCAGCGTGGCGAAGTGGTTCAGTACAGCCTGACCCTGGTCGAGGGCTGGAACTTCCGCCAGGTCCGGGCGGCGCTGGCAAAAAATGACAAGCTCGAACAAACCCTGGCAGGGCTGAGCGACAGCGATGTGATGAACAAACTCGGCCACGCCGGCGTGTTTCCGGAAGGCCGGTTTTTTCCGGACACCTATCGTTTTGTGCGCGGCATGACCGACGCCGAGTTGCTGGAAAAAGCTTACGAGCGTCTCGACGATGTCCTCGCGAAAGAGTGGAGTAAACGCTCCCCCGACGCGCCCTATACCGAGCCCTATCAGGCGCTGATCATGGCCTCGCTGGTGGAGAAGGAAACCGGTGTTCCGCAGGAGCGCGGGCAGATTGCCGGGGTGTTTGTGCGGCGGATGCAGATCGGCATGTTGCTGCAAACCGATCCGACCGTGATCTATGGTCTGGGCGAGCGCTACAACGGCAAGTTGACCCGTGCTCACCTGAAGGAACCGACGCCCTACAACACCTATGTGAATGCCGGGTTGCCACCGACACCGATTGCCATGGTGGGCCGTGAAGCGATTCATGCGGCGCTGAATCCGGTCTCTGGCACCAGTTTGTATTTCGTGGCGCGCGGTGACGGCAGTCACGTGTTCTCCGATGATCTGGATGCCCACAACAGTGCTGTGCGCGAGTTCCAGATCAAACGGCGCGCCGATTACCGTTCCAGCCCGGCGCCGACCAATGGGGCTGCGACACCTGATGCGCAGACACCGAGTGCTCCGGTGTCGCCCGACACGGCTCCAGAGGCGGCGCAGCAACTGCCGCCATCGCAACCGGCT
>CAYNGZ010000068.1:0-19703 GCA_964396695.1 uncultured Pseudomonas sp. | reverse complement strand
CCACGGCCGGGGTCGGCACCAAGCGCGGCCTGGCCCGGAACCTGAACAAGCACGATAGCATCGGCATCGACCGGGTTGCCATGTGCGTCAACGACCTGGTGGTCTGCGGCGCCGAACCGCTGTTCTTCCTCGACTACTACGCCACCGGCAAACTGAACGTCGACACCGCCGCTCAAGTCGTTACCGGCATCGGTGCTGGCTGTGAATTGTCCGGCTGCTCGCTGGTTGGCGGCGAAACCGCTGAAATGCCTGGCATGTACGAAGGCGAAGACTACGACCTGGCCGGTTTCTGCGTCGGCGTCGTGGAAAAATCCGAAATCATCGACGGCTCGAAAGTCGCTGCTGGCGATGCCTTGCTCGCCCTGCCGTCTTCCGGCCCGCACTCCAACGGCTACTCGCTGATCCGCAAGATCATCGAAGTGTCCGGTGCAGACATCGAAAACATCCAGCTCGACGGCAAACCGCTGACCGACCTGCTGATGGCGCCAACCCGTATCTACGTCAAGCCGCTGCTCAAGCTGATCAAAGACACTGGTGCAGTCAAAGCCATGGCTCACATCACCGGTGGCGGCCTGCTCGACAACATCCCGCGCGTCCTGCCAAAAGGCGCTCAGGCCGTGGTTGACGTTGCCAGCTGGCAGCGCCCGGCCGTCTTCGACTGGCTGCAGGAAAACGGCAACGTTAACGAAACCGAAATGCACCGCGTGCTGAACTGCGGCGTCGGCATGGTGATCTGCGTCGCTCAAGAGCACGTTGAAACTGCGCTGAACGTACTGCGCGAAGCCGGCGAGCAGCCTTGGGTCATTGGTCAGATCGCTACCGCTGCCGAAGGTGCGGCTCAGGTCGAACTGAAGAACCTCAAGGCACACTGATGTACGAGCGGATGCAAGCGCAGATGCCCGTCACCTGTGATGTTGTGGTGCTGTTGTCCGGCACCGGCAGTAACTTGCAGGCCTTGATCGACGACGCGCAGAAAGCGGACAACCCTGTGCGCATTCGCGCGGTGATCTCGAACCGCGCTGATGCCTACGGCCTTCAGCGCGCCAGGGACGCGGGTATCGACACCCGCACCCTGGATCACAAGGCTTTCGAAGGTCGCGAGGCCTTCGATGCCGCCTTGATCGAATTGATCGACGCCTTCCAGCCCAAGCTTGTCGTACTGGCCGGTTTCATGCGCATTCTCAGCGCGGATTTCGTCCGGCACTATCAGGGTCGCCTGCTCAATATCCATCCTTCGCTGCTACCCAGACACAAAGGGTTACACACTCATCAGCGAGCGCTGGAAGCCGGCGACACCGAACATGGCTGCAGCGTGCACTTCGTCACCGAGGAACTCGATGGCGGACCACTGGTCGTACAGGCAGTAATACCGGTAGAGTTGCACGATTCGCCGCAGAGTCTGGCGCAACGGGTTCATACCTGCGAGCACCAGATTTACCCGATGGCTGTACGCTGGTTTGCCGAGGGCCGACTGAGCCTTGGCGAACAGGGTGCTTTACTGGATGGCCAGTTACTCGCGGCCAGCGGTCACTTGATTCGAAACTAGGAGATTTTATGCGTCGCGCCCTGCTCTTCGCTTGTGCTCTGCTCGCTCTGCCCCTTGCGCAGGCAGCAGACCTTCAACCGTTCTCCGCCAGCTACACCGCCGACTGGAAACAGCTCCCCATGAGCGGCACCGCTGAACGCAGCCTGGAAAAAACCAGCAACGGTGACTGGAAGCTCAGCTTCAAGGCATCGATGATGATTGCCAGCCTGACCGAAGAAAGCACCCTGAAGCTGGACAAGGACACCTTGCTGCCCCAGTCATATCGCTTCGAACGTGGCGGCCTGGGCAAAGCCAAGAAGGTCAACCTGGACTTCGACTGGGCCACCAAGACGGTCACCGGTACTGATCGCGGTGATCCGGTCAAGGTACCGCTCAATACCGGCATGCTGGATAAGTCCACTTACCAACTGGCCCTGCAGCGCGACGTAGCAGCCGGCAAAAAAAGCATGAGCTACCAGGTGGTCGAAGGTGAAGACACGGACACCTACGATTTTCGCGTTCTGAAGTCCGAAACGGTCAACACCAAGGTCGGCAAGATCGACGCCATCAAGGTTGAGCGCGTACGCCCACCCGCGGAGACTCCAAACCAGCGCATCACCGAGATGTGGTTCGCCAAGGATTGGGGTTATGTTCTGGTAGCCCTGCGCCAGGTCGAAACCGACGGCAAGGAATACAACATCATGCTCCAGGACGGTACCGTCGACGGCAAACCCGTCAAAGGCCAGTAAGCCGGACCGATACACACAGGCCCCGCAATTGCGGGGCTTTTTTTCGCCTTGAGATTGGTCTTGACCAAAAAAGATCGCAGCCTTCGGCAGCTCCTACGACGGACGCATTTCCCTGTAGGAGCTGCCGCAGGCTGCGATCTTTTGATCTTCAGCACTACTTAAACATGAAGCTTTTGTCATAAAACCCAGCACCCTGCGACCGAATGTCACGGCCTGTGAGGGCTGCGGGACTTTTCCAGTTTCTGCAAAAGATCGTTGCCGATCGAAGGCTTTTACTTAGTAAGCTAACAAAATATATAACAAAGGCCTGCACACGCCTTGCTGCAGATCAATTGAAATTGGAGCCAGCAGATGACTGTAAAAGTAACTGAACGCGACGATTCACATAAGTCCCACGAAGGCGTAGCCGCCGGTATCCGGATCTGGGACGTCTATCAACAAGACATGCTGGTGGGGATGTTTCACTCCGAGAGTGACGCCCACAGCTATAAGGCCGAACTGGAAAACCTGGAGCAGCAACGAAACGCCTGCTCCGTGTAATGACAGCATTGAAAACGACAAACCCTGCCAATGAGCGGGGTTTGTGGTTGTTAAGCCGTGGTGTTTACCACATCAGATCGTCAGGGATCTGATAAGCCGCGTACGGATCGTCCGCATCGACTTCTTCGGTCTGCGTGTTCAGTTGCACGATGCGCTGCGGATCGCGCTCCTGGATCTTCAACGCCGCTTCACGCGGGATCACTTCGTAACCGCCAGCGTGATGCACGATTGCCAGGGAACCGCTGCTGAGCTTGTTGCGCATCAGCGTGTTGACGGAGATGCGCTTGACCTTCTTGTCGTCAACGAAATTGTAGTAGTCCTCGGTGGTCAGCTTCGGCAGGCGCGAGACCTCGATCAATTGCTTGACCTGCGCAGCACGGGCCTTCTGCTCGACTTTCTCCTGCTGCTGACGATTGAGTTCCTGGTCGCGTTTGACTTTCTCGGCCATGGCCTCCTGGGCCGCACGCTGCTGGGAATCATCGAGTTCGATCTGACCTTTATGGGCCAGGCGTTGCTGCTTCTGTTTTTCTTTGCCGACCTGTTTGGCCTGCTTTTGGTTGACCAGCCCTGCTTTGAGCAACTGATCGCGAAGGGAAAGGCTCATGGTGCTTACTCACTTAGGCAACAGCTCAGCCGCAGCTGGGCAAATTCTTTTCCTGACGTTTGGCTTCGCCCCACAAGGCGTCCAACTCTTCGAGGGTGCAATTTTCCATGGGACGGCGGGTGTCGCGCAATGCCTGTTCGATAAATCGGAAACGTCTTTCAAACTTGCTGTTGGCGCCGCGCAATGCGGTTTCGGGATCGACTTTGAGGTGACGCGCCAGGTTGACCACGGAAAACAGCAGATCACCGACTTCGTCACTGATCGCTGCCGAGTCGTTATCCGCCATGGCTTCGAGCACTTCGTCGAGTTCTTCGCGGACCTTATCGAGCACCGGCAACGCGTCCGGCCAGTCGAACCCCACCTGCCCCGCACGCTTTTGCAGCTTGGCCGAACGGGACAGTGCCGGCAGCGCTGCCGGCACATCGTCAAGCAAGGACAGCTGTTCAGGGGCCTGGGACTTCTCGGCCCGCTCCTCGGCCTTGATCTCTTCCCAGCGCTGCTTGACCTGTTCTTCGTTGAGCTGTGGGGTATCCAGCGGCGCGTACAGATCACCGGTCGGAAATACGTGGGGATGACGACGAATCAGTTTGCGAGTGATGCTGTCGACCACACCGTTGAACTCGAAACGCCCCTCCTCCCGTGCCAGTTGGCTGTAATACACCACCTGGAACAGCAGATCGCCCAACTCACCCTGCAAGTGATCGAAGTCACCGCGCTCGATGGCGTCGGCCACTTCGTACGCTTCTTCCAGGGTGTGCGGGACGATCGTCCGGTAGGTTTGCTTGATATCCCACGGGCAGCCGAACTGCGGATCCCGCAGCCGGCTCATCAGGTGCAGCAAGTCTTCAAGGCTGTACATTATTTATGTCTCACCACAAAACCCTGTGGGAGCGAGCAGGCTCGCTCCCACATTGGCCATCTTCAAGGGGTGCGGTTACGTCGGGTTTCGATGATGTTCGGCAGTTGGGAAATACGCCCCAACAGCCGCCCCAATGCGTCCAGCCCCGGAATCTCGATGGTCAGGGACATCAACGCCGTGTTGTCCTCTTTGTTCGAGCGAGTGTTGACCGCCAGCACGTTGATCCGCTCATTGAGCAGCACTTGCGACACGTCACGCAGCAAACCGGAACGGTCGTAGGCGCGGATGATGATGTCCACCGGATAGGTCAACACCGGCACCGGCCCCCAGCTGACCTGGATGATCCGCTCTGGCTCGCGTCCGGCCAGTTGCAGCACCGACGCACAGTCCTGACGGTGAATGCTGACGCCACGGCCCTGGGTGATGTAACCGACGATCGCATCCCCTGGCAACGGCTGGCAGCAGCCGGCCATCTGGGTCATCAGGTTGCCGACGCCCTGGATCTGGATGTCGCCGCGCTTGCCTGGCTTGTAGCCAGCGGCTTTGCGCGGGATCAGTTCCAGTTGTTCGTTGCCGCGTTCCGGCTCGACCAGTTGCTGTGCCAGGTTGACCAGTTGCGCCAGGCGCAAATCGCCGGCACCCAAGGCTGCAAACATGTCCTCGGCGGTTTTCATGTTGGCCTTGTCGGCCAGCTTTTCGAAATCCACCTGCGGCAGACCGAGGCGATTGAGTTCGCGCTCGAACAGGGTTTTACCGGCCGCAACGTTCTGGTCGCGCGCCTGCAATTTGAACCAGTGAACGATTTTTGCCCGCGCCCGCGAGGTGGTGATGTAGCCCAGGTTCGGGTTCAGCCAGTCGCGGCTCGGTGTGCCGTGTTTGCTGGTGATGATCTCGACCTGTTCACCGGTTTGCAGGCTGTAGTTGAGCGGAACGATCCGTCCGTTGATCTTCGCGCCACGGCAGTTGTGACCGATTTCGGTGTGCACGCGGTAGGCGAAATCCAGCGGCGTCGCGCCCTTCGGCAAGTCGATGGCGTGACCGTCGGGAGTGAAGATGTACACCCGGTCCGGCTCGATATCGACCCGCAACTGTTCCGCCAGACCACCGATATCGCCCAGCTCTTCGTGCCACTCAAGCACCTGACGCAGCCAGGAGATTTTCTCTTCGTAGTGATTGGAGCTGGATTTGACATCGGTGCCTTTGTAGCGCCAGTGCGCGCAAACGCCCAGCTCGGCCTCTTCGTGCATCGCGTGGGTGCGGATCTGCACTTCCAGCACCTTGCCTTCAGGACCGATGACCGCGGTGTGCAACGAGCGGTAGCCGTTCTCTTTCGGGTTGGCGATGTAGTCGTCGAATTCTTTCGGGATGTGCCGCCACAACGTGTGGACGATCCCCAGCGCGGTGTAGCAATCGCGCATTTCCGGTACCAGTACGCGCACCGCACGCACGTCATAGATCTGGCTGAACTCCAGACCCTTGCGCTGCATTTTGCGCCAGATCGAATAGATGTGCTTGGCCCGGCCGCTGATGTCGGCATCGACGCCGGTGGCCTGCAATTCGCTCTGCAACTGGCTCATCACATCGCTGATGAACCGCTCGCGATCAAGGCGCCGCTCGTGCAGCAACTTGGCGATCTGCTTGTACTGATCCGGCTCCAGGTAACGGAAGGACAAGTCCTCCAGTTCCCATTTGATATGACCGATGCCGAGGCGGTGAGCCAGCGGCGCGTAGATGTCGAAGACTTCCCGGGCGACCCGGTTGCGCTTTTCGTCATCGGCGGTTTTCACCGCACGGATCGCACAGGTGCGCTCGGCCAGTTTGATCAGCGCGACGCGCACGTCGTCGACCATGGCCACGAGCATCTTGCGCAGGTTTTCCACCTGACCTTGAGTGCCCAGCACCAACGACTGGCGCGGGCTCAGACTGGCGCTGATCGCCGCCATGCGCTGCACGCCATCGATCAGTTTGGCGACCACCGGACCGAAGCGCTGGCTGACGGCCGGCAGCTGGATATGACCTTCGCGCACGCCACGGTAAAGAATCGCCGCGACCAGCGAATCCTGATCGAGCTTGAGGTCGGCGAGAATCTCCGCGATCTCAAGGCCCGTACGAAAACTCGACGTACCTTCGGACCAGAGATTCTTCGCCGCGTTATCTTGCTGTTCGACCTGGCGAGCGAACTCGCAGGCCTCTTTCAAGGCTTCGCGATCCAGTGCCGGATCGACACTGACCGCATGATCGAGCCAAGCCTCGAGATTGATACTGCCGTCAGTATTGATCGGCTGGTGTGCTCTCACCTGTACCATCTTGCTTACCTTCCCTACGACGCAGATTCAATGCGTCAAATCGCTGACCTTCGTTGCCCATGCGCCCTCGCTGGGCTGACGCGGCTGATGCATGAGCGGTCCAGTCGGACCAGACGAGCCATCGTAGGGTCTGTTGACGTTTGGTGGCGAACCGCCACCAAACGTCAACAGACCCTAGCTCGCTTCAAATAACGCCATGGCCTCGACATGTGCCGTCTGAGGAAACATATCGAGGATCCCGGCACGTTTTAACCGGTAGCCCTGCTTGATCAATTCGACCGTGTCGCGCGCCAGAGTTGCCGGGTTGCACGACACATAAACCAACCGCTTGGCACCCAGGGATGCGAGCGTGCGCACCACCTCGAAAGCACCGTCGCGAGGTGGGTCCAAGAGTACCGCAGAAAAGCCCTCGCTGGCCCATTTGGCATCAACCAAAGGCTGGGATAAATCGGCCTGAAAAAACCTCGCGTTATGCAGATTGTTGCTAGCGGCATTCGCGCAAGCACGCTCGACCATGGTCTGCACGCCTTCCACCGCCACCACTTCACGAACCTTCTGCGCCAGCGGCAAGGCAAAGTTGCCCAAACCACAGAACAGATCGAGCACGCGCTCGTCAGCCGCAGGTTTCAGCCATTCCAGCGCCTGAGCGACCATCGCTTCGTTGACCCCGGCGTTCACCTGAACGAAGTCGCCCGGACGATACGCCAGTTCAAGATTCCATTGCTCAAGTCGGTAACCCAGCGCCTGATCGGCATCGACCGGTTGCGGCTCGCCTTCGCCATGCAGCCACAATTGAGCGTCATGAAGTGCGCAGAACTCCTTGAGAATGTTCAGGTCGTTTTCAGACAGTGGTGCCATGTGGCGCAACAACACGGCCAGGGATGAGCCGGCAAACAACTCCACATGCCCCAACGCCTGAGGCTTGCTCAAACGCCGAAGCATTTCCGGCAAGCGGCTCATGATCGGCTGCAAGGGCTGTACCAGCACCGGGCAATCGTTGATGCCGACGATGTCCTGACTGCCGGCGGCACGAAAGCCGACCTCGAGCTTTTTCGCCTTCACGTCCCAGCGCACCGCCACCCGGGCGCGACGTCGGTAGGCAAATTCAGGTCCGCTCAAGGGCTCGGCCCACTGCTCGGGTTCGACACCGGCCACCCGCGACAACTGCTCGGCGAGCATGCGCTGTTTCAGAGCGAGTTGTTCGTTGTGGGGCAGATGCTGCACGCTGCAACCACCGCAGCGCCCGGCATGGGCGCACGGTACCGGGCGACGCAAATTATTGACCACGAAAACGCGCTCGGTGCGCGCCTCGACGACTTTGCCGTGCGCACCGAGGACTCGCGCCTCGACTTCTTCACCGGCCAATGCACCGATAACGAACCAGGTACGCCCTTCGAAAAACGCGATACCACGACCGTCATTGGCCAGGCGCTCAATGGTCAAGCGCTGCTTTTTGCCGGTCGGGACTTGCGGGGCCTTGCTGCCGCCAGTGGGTTGGAAGCGCAGGCCTCTCTCTTGCCTGGCCATCAGTTGGGGGCGTCGAAAATGCCGGTCGACAGGTAACGGTCGCCACGGTCACAAATGATCGCGACCATCACCGCGTTTTCGACTTCTTTGGACAGGCGCAGCATCGCTGCCACCGCGCCACCCGAGGACACGCCACAGAAGATGCCTTCTTCGCGCGCCAGCCGACGGGTCACGTCTTCGGCTTCGCTTTGGGCCATGTCGACGATCCGGTCAACCCGATCGGCTTGATAGATCTTCGGCAGGTATTCCTGCGGCCAGCGACGGATACCCGGAATCGCCGCGCCTTCCATCGGTTGCAGACCGACGATCTGCACCGCGCAGTTCTGCTCCTTGAGGTAACGCGAGACACCCATGATGGTGCCCGTGGTGCCCATGGAACTGATGAAATGGGTGATGGTGCCCTGGGTCTGGCGCCAGATTTCCGGGCCGGTACCAGTGTAGTGCGCCTCCGGGTTGTCGTTGTTGGCAAACTGGTCGAGCACCTTGCCACGGCCTTGGCTTTCCATTTTCTGGGCCAGATCGCGAGCACCTTCCATGCCCTCTTCCTGGCTGACCAGAATCAGCTCGGCGCCATAGGCGGTCATCGCGGCCTTGCGCTCGGCGCTGGAGTTGTCGGGCATGATCAGGATCATCTTGTAACCCTTGATCGCCGCAGCCATCGCCAGGGCAATCCCGGTGTTGCCGGAGGTCGCCTCGATCAGCGTATCGCCGGCATGGATCTGCCCACGCAGTTCGGCACGGGTAATCATCGACAACGCGGGGCGGTCCTTGACCGAACCCGCCGGGTTATTACCCTCGAGCTTGAGCAGCAGGGTGTTGCTGGTGGCGCCGGGCAGGCGCTGCAAACGAACCAGCGGAGTGTTGCCGACGCAATCGGCGATGGTTGGGTACTGCAAGGTCATGGCGTATTCGCAATCCAGACTGCGGGGGCGCCCATCATACCGGCAAACGTGCGCAGGCCATATCACGCAAAGTGCGGTGCTTATGGCTGATGGGAATAAGCCACTGCTTGGGCTGGATGGAAGGGCCTCTTCGCGAGCAAGCCCGCTACCACAAGGCCCGGGTTGTTCACACTTTTTGCGGTTGAATCCGTGCCAATGCGGGCTTGCTCGCGAAGGCATCGTCACTGACACGATCAAGATCTGCCAGCAACCACATATTGAGCCGCAGCCCCTGCCCGGTATTCTCCGCCCACAAGCGTCCACCCTGACGCTGTACCGCGTTGCGCGCGATGCTCAGGCCCAGGCCAAAGCCGCCATGGCCGGGGCGTGAGCCGTCGAGTCGGGTGAACGGATCGAAGATGCGCTCCAGGTCCTGTTCGGCGACACCGCCGCCCTGGTCTTCGAGCCACAGCTGCCAGTAATCGCCGTCGCGCTGACCATCGAGACGCACAATGCCACCGGTCGGGGAATGACGGATGGCGTTGCGCAGGATATTTTCCAGCGCCTGGGCCAGGGTATTCAGATGGCCGCGAACCCGGCACGAAGCATCCACCGCGCAGTGCAGGTGCTCGGAGGGCCAACCGCTTTCGTAGCAGGCATTTTCCGTCAGCATTTCCCAAAGCGCCTGAATCTGAATCGCCTCATTCGGTAATGGCGTGCGTTCGGTGTCGAGCCAGGCCAGTTGCAGGGTGTCCTCTACCAGCCGCTGCATGCCAACGACTTCACGACCGATGCGCTCGCGCAGTTGCTGCAAATCCTCTTCGCTTTCACTGGCCACCCGCAGGCGACTCAACGGTGTGCGCAACTCGTGGGACAAGTCACGCAGCAATTGTTGTTGCAGCGCCACGGTACTTTGCAGACGCTCGGACATGCGATCGATACCACGGGCCTGTTCATCCAGGCTGTTCGAGGGCACCTTCAAGTCAGCCCCCTTCATCGAGGACACCCAATACATAGCCCTTGCCCCAGACCGTGCGCACTTCGCGTTCGCTGTAGCCGATGGTCTTCAATTTGCGGCGGATCTGGCTGATGTGCATGTCCAGGCTACGGTCGTGGGGCGCGTAGCCGCGTTGCAACACCTGCTGATAAAGGAAGGCCTTGCTGAGCACTTCATCGCCATTGCGGTTCAGGGTTTCCAGCAGCCGGTATTCGCTGCGGGTCAGTCCGGCCCACTGCTCACCATAATGAACATCACACCGTTCATCGTCGAAACGCAGGCTGTGAACATCGCCGTTGAACGATGGCGGCATAGCTCGACGGTCCAGGGCCACCCGCCGCAGGATGGCTTCGATGCGCACCCGCAATTCGGCCATGCTGAATGGCTTGGGCAAGTAGTCGTCGGCGCCCAGGCGAAAACCGCTGATGCGATCCGCTTCGGCGCCCAGTGCCGACATCAGCAGCACCGGGGTGGAATCGCGGGTCCGCAGATCCGTCAATACTGCCAGGCCATCCATGCCGGGCAGCAGAATATCCATCAGTACGACATCGAAGCTTTGCTCACACGCAATCGCCAACCCGTCCTTGCCGTTCTGGCACCAGGTTACCTGAAAGCCACAGCGCTCCAGATGCTCATGAATATAAGCACCGAGCACAAGGTCATCTTCAATTGCCAGGATACGGGGTGGGCCAACAGATACGGGAGTCATTAGCTTCTGCAAGTCATTCTCAATCACTGATTATTCAAGATTGCCCGGCAGCGAGCAACCCGCGACTTTCGTAGCAGCCCCCGAGACGTTCAAACCGTCACAAAGCTCTGGATAATTTGCCGAGATTGCCCGCCAGCAAATCGCTACACTGCGCGGGTAGCGCGTGCCGGATGCACGCATAGGCCATCTATGAACAGCGTGATAGCAGGAGAGTGACGTGCTGAAAAAACTGGGGATCAAAGGTCGCGTCATGTTGTTGACCTTGCTGCCGACCAGCCTGATGGCCCTGGTACTGGGCGGCTATTTCACCTGGATGCAGCAGTCCGACCTGCAAACCCAACTCTTGCAACGCGGCGAAATGATCGCCGAACAACTGGCACCACTGGTCGCCCCGGCCATGGGCCGCAAGGATGACGACCTGCTGGAGCGCATCGCGACCCAGTCGCTGGAGCAACCGGACGTACGCGCGGTATCGTTCCTGGCGCCGGACCGCATGCAACTGGCGCACGCCGGCCCGCTGATGCTCAACCAACCGCCCACCGGCGACAGCACGCACATGCTGCAACGCACCGGCAATGACGCCACCCGTTACCTGTTGCCGGTGTTTGGCAAGCATCGCAACCTGGCCGGCGAGCTGATCCCCGATGAGTCAGATCGTTTGCTGGGCTGGGTCGAGCTGGAACTCTCCCACAACGGCATGTTGCTGCGCGGTTACCGCAGCCTGTTCGCCAGCGTGCTGTTAATCGCCACAGGCCTGGTCGGCACCGCGTTGCTGGCATTGCGTATGGGCCGCACCATCAATACACCGCTCAACCTGATCAAGCAGGCCGTGGCGCAACTCAAGGACGGCCACCTCGAAACCCGCTTGCCACCACTGGGCAGTCAAGAACTGGATGAACTGGCTTCAGGCATCAACCGCATGGCCAGCACCCTGCAAAATGCCCAGGAAGAATTGCAGCACAGTATCGATCAGGCCACCGAGGACGTCCGGCAGAACCTGGAAACCATCGAGATCCAGAACATCGAGCTGGACCTGGCGCGCAAGGAAGCCCTGGAAGCGAGCCGGATCAAGTCCGAGTTCCTCGCCAACATGAGCCATGAGATCCGCACCCCGCTCAACGGCATCCTCGGCTTCACTCACTTGCTGCAAAAAAGCGAACTGACACCGCGTCAGCTCGACTACCTGGGCACCATCGAAAAGTCCGCCGACAGCCTGCTGGGGATCATCAACGAGATTCTCGACTTCTCGAAAATCGAGGCCGGCAAACTGGTACTCGACAGCATTCCGTTCAACCTGCGCGATCTGCTGCAAGATACCCTGACCATCCTCGCCCCGGCCGCCCACGCCAAACAGCTTGAACTGGTCAGCCTGGTGTACCGCGACACCCCGTTGTCGCTGGTCGGTGACCCGCTGCGGCTCAAGCAGATCCTCACCAACCTGGTGAGCAACGCGATCAAGTTCACCCGCGAAGGCACCATCGTCGCCCGCGCCATGCTTGAAGAAGAACACGAAGACAGCGTCCAACTGCGCATCAGCATTCAGGACACCGGCATCGGCCTGTCGAATCAGGACGTGCGCGCGTTGTTTCAAGCCTTCAGTCAGGCCGACAACTCACTGTCCCGGCAACCCGGTGGCACAGGCTTGGGACTGGTGATTTCCAAGCGGTTGATCGAGCAGATGGGCGGCGAGATTGGCGTCGACAGCACGCCGGGGGAAGGCTCGGAGTTCTGGATCAGCCTGAGCCTGCCGAAAACCCGCGACGACGCCGAAGACTTGCCGGGACCACCGTTGCTCGGACGGCGCGTGGCGGTGCTGGAGAACCACGAACTGGCGCGCCAGGCCTTGCAGCACCAACTGGAAGACTGTGGTCTTGACGTAACCCCGTTCAACACCCTGGAGAGCCTGACCAACGGCGTCACCGGCGCCCATCAGACCGAGCAGGCAATCGACCTTGCGGTGCTGGGCATCACCTCCAACGACATGCCGCCGGAGCGGCTGAACCAGCATATCTGGGACCTCGAACACCTGGGCTGCAAAGTGCTGGTGCTGTGCCCGACCACCGAGCAGACGCTGTTCCATCTCTCGGTGCCCAACCCCCACAGCCAATTGCAGGCCAAGCCGGCCTGCACCCGCAAGTTGCGTCGGGCGCTGTCGGATCTGGTCAACCCGCGCCAGTTGCGTAACGACCCGGGCGAACCGGTTTCCAGCCGCGCACCGAAAGTACTCTGCGTCGACGACAACCCGGCCAACCTGCTGCTGGTGCAGACGCTGCTCGAAGACATGGGCGCCAAAGTGCTGGCGGTCGAAAGCGGGTACGCGGCGACCAAGGCGGTGCAGACCGAAGCCTTCGACCTGGTGCTGATGGACGTGCAAATGCCGGGCATGGACGGGCGCCAGAGCACCGAAGCGATTCGCCAATGGGAAAGCGAACGGCATTGCACGCCGCTGCCGATCGTCGCCCTCACCGCACACGCCATGGCCAACGAAAAACGCGCACTGCTGCAAAGCGGCATGGACGATTACCTGACCAAACCCATCAGCGAACGCCAACTGGCGCAGGTGGTGTTGAAATGGACCGGGCTGGCCCTGCGTAACCACGGTCCAGAGCGGGCCGACGCCTATGGCAGCACCAACGACCTGCTGGTGCTCGACCCGGAGGAGGGCCTGCGCCTGGCGGCCGGCAAAGCCGATCTGGCGGCCGACATGCTGGCGATGTTGCTGGCTTCGCTGGAAGCCGACCGCGAAGCGATTCGCGTCGCCCGCGAAAGCAACGACCAGACTGCCCTGATCGAACGGGTCCACCGCCTGCACGGGGCGACGCGCTATTGCGGCGTTCCGCAGTTGCGCGCGGCCTGTCAGCGCAGTGAAACCCTGCTCAAGCAACAAGACCCCAAAGCCCTGGTGGCGCTGGAAGAACTTGAGCGGGCGATCAACCGCCTGGCCTCGCAAGCGCGCATTGGCGCTTGACCCAGCGCAATGGCGCGGTGGTCGTCGGGGGTTAAACTCAGCGCACTCAAGCACAAGGATGACGCCATGCGCACGATTCTCTTCAGCAGCCAGACGTACGACCGCGACAGCTTTCTCGCAGCCAGGTTACCCGCCGGTATCGAGTTGCACTTCCAGCCTGCGCGCCTGAACCTGGACACGGCGGCGCTGGCCGAGCGGCATGAAGTGGTCTGTGCGTTTATCAATGACGACCTCAGCGCGCCCGTGCTTGAACAACTGGCTGCCGGCGGCACACGGCTGATCGCCCTGCGCTCGGCCGGTTATAACCACGTTGACCTGACGGCCGCCAAGCGCCTGGGTTTGAGCATCGTCCGCGTGCCGGCCTACTCGCCTCACGCCGTGGCTGAACACGCGGTGGCGTTGATCCTCGCGCTGAACCGACGCCTGCACCGCGCCTACAACCGCACCCGCGAAGGCGATTTCAGCCTGCACGGGCTGACCGGTTTCGACTTGTCCGGCAAGACGGTCGGCGTGGTCGGCACCGGACAGATCGGCACCGTCTTCGCGAACATCATGGCCGGGTTTGGCTGCAAGTTGCTGGCCTATGACCCTCACCCCAACCCTCAAGTCCAGGCTCTCGGCGCCCGTTATCTGCCGCTGCCGGAGCTGTTGGCCCAAGCGCAGATCATCAGCCTGCATTGCCCGCTGACCGCCGAGAGCAAACACCTGATCAACAGCCAGTCGCTGGCGCATCTGCAACCCGGCGCCATGCTGATCAACACCGGGCGTGGCGGGCTGGTGGACACGCCAGCGCTGATCGACGCCCTGAAAAACGGTCAATTGGGGTATCTGGGGCTGGACGTCTATGAAGAAGAAGCCCAGCTGTTCTTCGAGGACCGATCCGACCTGCCATTACAGGACGATGTGTTGGCGCGGCTATTGACCTTCCCTAACGTGATCGTCACCGCGCACCAGGCCTTCCTGACCCGTGAAGCATTGGCCGCCATTGCCACCACCACCTTGCAGAACATCACTGACTGGGCCGCTGGCACACCCCACAATCAGGTCGAAGGCTGATTGGGTCTGATCGAAGGTCGCATCCATGGGCCATGCCCGAATCGTTCGCGTGCTAGCATATCGTGCATATTTGGAGGACCCATGGTCGAACACGATTTCCGCTACAGCCTGATGAACCCGCAACACACCCTGACCGAATGCCGCGCGCTGACGCCGGGGCGTTATCAAGTCACCGGCAACGGCGGCTCGATCCGCGCCGATGACGTGTTACTGGTGACCCTCAAGGGTAGCAAGGACTTGTCCATGCGCCTGACCGTTGAAAACGTTCGCCACCTGCTCAAGCCTATGGGCCAGTGGGTTGCCGTGGCCAGTGGTCCGGTGTTCGGCGAACTGGTGATCCACAACTGGCAAGTGAACTGCGACAGCTGCACCAAGGAGCTGAAATTCGAGTTCGCGGTCGACGCCAAGCTGGGCAACAAGGCCGAAAAACCGGCCGCCATCGCGCGCATTGCCGAGCTGGGCTGGACCACAACCGGCGAGAAGCACCTGTGCCCGAAATGCCAGGAGCCCGCGTAATGAAACCCCTCGTTCTGGCCGCGATAGTGGGTGTCAGCCTGCTGGGCTGCGCCGCTGAACCGGTGCAATTGCAGCAGGATCGCAGTTACGTCCTGGAGTGGATCGGAGAACGCCCACTGATTGACTCCAGTCACCTGACCATCACCCTGGGTGAAGACGGTCGGGCTTATGGCAATGGTGGCTGCAACCACTGGTTCGCGCCCTACATCCTGGACGGCGACAAGCTGAGCTTCGGCAAAGTCGGCAGCACCCGCAAAATGTGCGCCCCGGCCTTGATGGAACAGGAAAAACGCTTCCTGCAAGCGCTGGAAACCGTGCAGCGCTGGGACATCTCGCCGATCGAGCAAATGCGCTTCTGGCCCGCCGAAGGCAAGCCGCTGCGCTGGTGGCTTGAGGAAGGTTGATCGGCCCCCCCCTCACCCCCTCACCCTCTCCCCGAGGGTAGAGGGGACTGACCGAGTTGTTTGTTCGAAATTCTGCGACCTGAAAGATCACGTCGAACTCAGATCTTGAGAACAATGAAGATCGGCTCCCTTTCCCCTTCTCCCCCGTGGGGAGAGGGTTGGGGTGAGGGGTGGATCTAAAGGTCGACGCAGACTTCAGAAAAGCGCCCCTTCAATTCATCGCCTGCAACGCCTTGAGCTTCTCCATCACCCCCGCCGCCGTCTGCTCTCCCATCAACTGCTCACGCACCTTGCCCTTGTCATCGATGATGTAGGTCACCGGCAGCGCCTCGCTGCGTGGCAATTCGAAGCGGTCGGCCGGATCCTGGGCCAGCACGGTGAACCTGATCCCAAGCTTTTCACTGGCGCTCTTGAGCTCTTCGCCCTGCACATTGTCGAAATTGACCCCGAACACACTGATCTTCTGACCTTTGAGCTGTTCAGCCAAAACGTTCAATTGCGGGATCTCGGTACGGCACGGGCTACACCACTCGGCCCAGTAATTGAGTACAAACCATCGGCCATCCAACCCCTCGGACGCCACTTTCCGTCCCAGTTGATCAGTGCCGTAGTCATAGCCACAGCCGCCAAGCAGCAAGGTTGCGAAGAGGGCCAATGCTGCTGTCAGTTGCCTTGTCATGGGGGTCATCCTTACTCAAAAAAAACAGGTTCTGCTGCGACCCATCGCCTCCCAAGGTTCAGGACTGCTCGCCGCACAGGTAGAATAGCCGCCACCTTACGCAAGATGCGAACCGCACATGACCGATCTGACGCTTTATCACAACCCGCGCTGCTCGAAATCCCGCGGTGCGCTGGAACTGCTGGAAGCCCGTGGCCTGACGCCAACCGTGGTCCGCTACCTGGAAACCCCGCTGAACGCCGCGCAGCTGCAAGGCCTGCTGGGCAAGCTCGGGATCAGCGCCCGCCAATTGCTGCGTACTGGCGAAGACGAATACAAAACCCTGAACCTGGCCGACAGCAGCCTGAGCGAGGCGCAATTGATCGCCGCCATCGTCGAACATCCGAAACTCATGGAGCGACCGATTCTCGAAGTCGGCGACAAAGCCGTCATCGGCCGCCCGATAGAAAACCTGCTGGAGATTCTGCCGTGAGTGCGCCGTACATTCTGGTTCTGTATTACAGCCGCAGCGGCTCGACCAATGAAATGGCCCGACAGATTGCCCGTGGCGTTGAGCAGGCCGGGATGGAAGCGCGCCTGCGCACGGTGCCGGCGATCTCCACCGAATGCGAGGCGGTGTCGCCGGACATTCCCGACGAAGGCGCGCTGTACGCCAGCCTCGACGACCTGAAGAACTGCTCGGGCCTGGCCCTGGGCAGCCCGACCCGTTTCGGCAACATGGCAGCGCCACTGAAGTACTTTCTCGATGGCACCAGCAACCTGTGGCTGACCGGCGCACTGGTGGGCAAACCGGCCGGGGTCTTCACCTCGACCGCCAGCCTGCACGGCGGCCAGGAAACCACCCTGCTGTCGATGATGCTGCCATTGCTGCACCACGGCATGCTGATCACCGGCCTGCCGTACAGTGAATCGGCATTGCTGGAAACCCGCGGTGGCGGTACGCCTTACGGCGCCAGCCATCACGCCGGCGCCGATGGCAAAAGCGGCTTGAACGAACATGAAGTCGCACTGTGCCGGGCCTTGGGCCTGCGTTTGGCGAGAACTGCCCTCAAACTGGAGCGCTAACGTGGCCAGGAAGCCGAAGATTCTGCCCTCCATCGAATGGCTCGAACCGCGAGTCCGGGCGATGCGCGTCATCAGCCTGCTGTGCTACTTCGGTCTGGTGGGCCTGCTCTGCGCCTACTACCTGGTGGTCGCCGACCTGCATGGCGCCCGGCCGTGGGTGATTCTGCTGATTGAGCTGGTGCCGTTGCTGTTGTTGGCACCGGGGATGATTGTCGGCAGCGCACGCGGACATTCGTGGATGTGCTTTGTGGTGAACCTGTATTTCATCAAGGGCGCAATTGCCGCGTTCGACCCGAATCGGCAAGTGTTTGGTGTACTGGAGATGGCCGCGAGCCTGGCAGTGTTCTGTTCAGCGCTGCTGTATGTGCGCTGGCGGTATCAGCTCAATCGCAAGCTGGCGGGTGAAGGCGAGATCTCCGTCGCTTGAGTGAAAAAGATCGCAGCCTGCGGCAGCTCCTACACACGCTATCTCAGTAGGAGGGGCCGCCCCCTCTTCGAGGCCGCGCTGTCGCGTAAGGAACATGGGCCAGGGCTGGCAAGCCAGCCCTTAAAAATAATATATAAATCAATAAGTTATTTTTTGTTCCATAAGAGCTGCCGCAGGCTGCGATCTTTTCGGATCACCTCATCCTCAATGATTGACGGTATACGCCAGCATCATCGATATCTGACACATCGGCCGGCCACTCTCGGCGTGCCACTGGTTGAAGGCGTTCTGCACCGTCGCCAGATCGCGCTGGCTGGTCGGCACCTTGTCGATGATCTCTTGCGCATTCAATGCCGCGACCACGTCATAACTCGGCGCGAAGGTATCCTTGCCGATCATCCGCAGAAACCATGGTGCCGACAACCCGCCCAACTGATGCCCGTGTTTGGCCAGATATTTCCACAGCCCCACGATGTCGGTCACCGGCCATTGCGCAATCAACTCACCAAAACTGCCCTTCTCTTTCGCCACGTCCAGCACGAACTGCGCATTGCGCGGCACGCTCTTGAGCTTGCCCAGATGGCGGATGATCCGCGTGTCCTGCATCAGTCGCTCAAGGTGTTCGGCGCCCATCAGCACGACCTTTTCCGGGTCGAACTGGAAAAAAACCTCTTCGAACGCCGGCCACTTGGCATCCACCAGACTGTGCTTGAGGCCTGCGCGAAACACCCGCAACGCCAGGGTCGACAGGTAGCGGTCATCGCTGATCTGGCGCAGTTGTGCCGGGGTCTTGGGCACGGGCAGATGGGCTTCCAGTTCGGCTGCCGAACCAAAACGGTTCAGACAGTATTCGTGCAGCCACTTGTAATCGCGCATGTCCTCTCCTGAGCAAAGAAATAAAAACGGCGCCCGCGAGCGCCGTTGATCAGAACTTCAAGCAATCAAAGATTCACCACGTTCACGAAACGCGACGCAGCGGTTTCGTCGATACGAAGGTTGGTGAAGTCGAACAGGTTGCGGTCCGCCAGTTGTGACGGAATGACATTCTGCAAGCCGCGGAAAATGCTTTCGGTGCGGCCCGGCGTCTTGCGTTCCCATTCCTGAAGCATTTCCTTGACCACCTGACGTTGCAGGTTTTCCTGGGAACCGCAGAGGTTGCACGGAATGATCGGGAACTGCTTGAAGTCCGAGTAAGCCTGAATGTCTTTCTCGTTGCAGTAGGCCAGCGGGCGGATCACCACGTTACGGCCGTCGTCGGCGCGCAACTTCGGCGGCATGGCCTTGAGCGAACCGTTGTAGAACATATTCAGGAAGAATGTCTCGACGATGTCGTCGCGGTGATGACCGAGGGCCATTTTGGTCGCGCCGATTTCGTCGGCGAAGGTGTAGAGCGTGCCGCGACGCAGGCGTGAGCACAGCGAGCAGGTCGTCTTGCCTTCCGGCACCAGCTCCTTGACCACCGAGTAGGTGTCCTTTTCGACGATGTGGTATTCGATGCCCAGCTCTTTCAGGTAGGCCGGCAGCACATGCTCAGGGAAACCCGGCTGCTTCTGGTCCATGTTCACCGCGACGATCTCGAACTTGATCGGTGCCACCTTCTGCAGGTGCATCAGCACGTCGAGCATGGTGTAGCTGTCCTTGCCGCCGGACAGGCAGACCATGACCTTGTCACCCTCTTCGATCATGTTGTAATCGGCGACGGCTTCACCGGCCAGCCGACGTAGACGTTTCTGCAGTTTGTTCTGGTTGACCGTAAGAGTGCTCATGACGCTTGGAATCCGCGAGGTGTGACGAAGGCCGGCATTTTACGCAAAAACGTAGCGCGGGCGAAGAGTCCCAAAAGATCGCAGCCTTCGGCAGCTCTTATGGAACAAAAAATAACTTATTGATT
>CAYNGZ010000067.1:6205-19816 GCA_964396695.1 uncultured Pseudomonas sp. | reverse complement strand
GAGGCTATGGCCTCACAGGCTAATGGGTAAATTATTTCGAGAACAGCACACTAGCGTATCCCGTACAAGAACGCTTTCATTCCCCAGGACCCTAAGGTATTCAACGCATTGGTTCTGGCTGCTGCAAAACCACTTTGTGGGGAGAATATTGTAGCACCCGTCATGCTGGTACCTGGATGGGTAACCCCTTTAAACCCTGTCACTGAGCGGTTAAGTACATTGGCCAATCGCTGTGCCTGAGAGGCGTACTGCCCTCCCACGGAACTATAGCAACTTGCTAACGTTACCGGGCCAGTGCCTTGTAAAATTGGCCTTAGCCTAGTTGCCAGCTGTCCGCCAGAGTCCAACCACCCCGAGGATCCTTGCGTAACGAATGGTGCCCCCTCAGCAACTAGTTTTGAAGTCTTCTGGTAGTACTCCATGGGGCCATATGCCACCCCTCCCAAAGTTTTGGCACTGGATTGGGCGTTCGAGATACCTTGTATTGCGCGATGATGAAATGCTACGGCAGATCGAGCAAAGCTTGTTCCGATGGCTGCAACCCCAAAAGCCAGCGACGCATATCCCAGGTTCGTCGAAAGTTCTTCGTTGTCCTCGGTGGCATAAGACGCGATACCCAGCGCTGAAGAGGTTGCGCCCAGCACCCCGCCTGCAACAGCCAAACCTCCTGCCACTGTCAAAAGTGTTCCCCCCGCGATGGCGCCGACAACGGGTATGATGGAAAGGAGCACGCCTGCAACGCCTAGAGCTATCCCCCATTGGGCTGAATAGCTCAAATGTCCACTCGGGTCAATGTTGTTGATCGGATCGAGATTACAGTATTGATATCGATTGACACCCGCAACTCCAAAGGGACTTAAACTGTCTTTGGTAAGAAATGTTTTAAGCGTGGGGCTATAAGGACGATAGCCGTCGCCGAGAATATAAGTGCTGGAAATATCATCAAACAAACATCCGTTGAATCCAAGGGTGTTGCGCTCAAAAAGCTTAAGGTTATCAGTATTTGCGCCCGTGACATCCCGAGAGCGAACCCCGTAGTCAGAGTACTCATAATAGACACTGGATACTTCATTCTCTCCGACGTTACCTGGTGTAAACGTCTTGACACACCGTACCGTTCCCGTTGAGTCAGTAGCGAACAATTCAAGCTTTTCTACTGTGCCGCGCACGATGTAGCGGCCAATGATGATCTCGCCCACTCTCAGGTACAAGGTCTTCACATCACCGCAAATCTCCCCGATCAGATCATCGCCATCATACAGATAAATAATTCTGTCATTCCCACTGACAATCTGACTCAAACGCCCCGACGGCTCATAGAAGTAATCATGAGTCGAGTTAGCGCTGGAAACCCTGGCAACCCTGCTTGCAGCGTTGTACCTGATCGTGCGTCCGCCGACATCAGTAATGTTACCCATGGCATCAGCTGAAACGGGGCTGTGGTCATTATTCACCTTTATACTGGAGGGGCGATCCTGATGATAAGTGTATTCCACAGCAGGCTTTGCACTTTCCGTAACGGATTTAAAACGCAGGCCCCCAGCGAAATCATAGATCGTATCCGATTCGAAAACGTTATCATGTTTGATGGTGGAGCTCTGTAATTTCCCGTATGCTGATTGATAAGTATAAAAGTGGCTTTTTCGGGGGCTCCCAGCCCCCTTTGTAATGTGCCTGGCAATAAGGCGCTTACGATTGTCATGGTAATTTTCGACGTCCAGCATCGTTGTCGAGCCATTAGCCTTGGTGAGCTCAGTCGTTCGTCGTCTTTCCATTCCAAACATGTCATAGTGAAAGAGCATACTTGATAAGGTTTGAATTTCGGCTTGTAAGTCGCGAGCGAATTTGTTTGAAGCGAAAATAACCTCGCCGATATTTCCATCGGCATTATATTGAATGTAAATTGAACCGATCTCTTCATATGACTTAAGTATAAGTTCGCCCCTGGGAGAGTAGCTGTAATGTTCATGTAATCCCATGTGGTTAACGGCGCTCTGCAGTCTTTTTCCGCTGGTCGAATAGTATTTAAGCTGCTGTGCCGTAACTGGTTGATTCTCTCCGCAATCATGAGTTGTCAAAACCCGGCTGGGTAATCCTTGTTGGTTATAAGTATAGGCGTAACTGACTTTATCGCCAGACATGACGACTGGCCAGCCCGTCGTCTTTGAGTATTGGTGCGTAAATGTAGCCGAGCCTTCACCATCAACAACTCTTGCGGAATTCACAAATGATGTCACTGGATCGAGGGTCTCCGTGATATAGGATGTATCCTCTTGTCCTTCGTAATATACTTTTGATGGAGTATCAAAGTAAGGTTGATCGTAAACGAAGCGCTGATTGTCCAGCTGGGTCAAGCGGCCAAATCCATCGAATGTTCTTGTTGAACTGAGAATCGTGTTTTCAACGCCCGCCAACCGAGTCTTGCTATCTAATGAGATTGCAAGATGCATGTTCTGAGTATCCGAAGAGTACGTGTATTGTGTAATATCTTCTCGCTCTGTGTCGAGCGCGCCTTTAGTGGTTTTTGTGATGATCCTGTCGAACAAGTCATATACATACATCTCGCGACCGCCCGAAGTGTTAGTGGCTGTTTTTTTTCGACCAAAGCCATCATATGAGTATTGTTCAAAGATGGTTTCAATGGCATGCAGTTCGGATGTCAGACTAATAAGCAAGTTTGAGTCGTTGAATTTTTTAATAATGGCGGGTTTATTTTGATATTGAGAGCGTTCAGTATTTAACGCCAGATTTTTCTGGAGGCGTTGAATTGCCCCATTTGCAAAACGGATCTCAGAAGGTTGCCTCATGCTGTAAAAATATCGAGTTTCATTCTCGCAGGCGCGCGCTGGAGTATTCGGGAAAGTCGTTGTGTCATACTCGGTATCAGAGGTAACCAAGCCGGCGCTATTGTATTGAATCTTGCGTGTGCAGTATGGAACGGCCTCACCGGCTGGCGCCTCTAGTGAATAGCTGAGCAAGTTATTGAAGTTTATGTAACTGATATACCTCATGCCGTCAGGCTTTGTAATTGTCACCTTGTTCTGGTACTGATAGGTCGCATTGATGTATCGATAGGCCTCGTAGGTACATGACTCTGTACGTGCCCATTCTGTTCCTGCAAAGTCAGTTTTCGAAGTGACGCGCTTAAGGTCATCATAAGTATAGATGGTAGTAGCCCCGCTAGGGTCTACTTCCCTGAGTACCAAACCATTGGTGATATTCACTACTTTCGAATTGTTCAGACTCAAGGTTGAGGAGACTTGTTCGGTGCGCATGGTCGCTTCTTGCCACTGCAAAGCATAAGAGTAATTTTTGACATAATATGTACCAACGGACTCTTTTGCCGAAAGTCCTACAAATATCCGATTTGTGGCGAGAGCCATCCCGGCATCGACATATTCATGGGATTTAATAATTAACCCGTTCTGCCTTTCCTCCAGAACAAGTACCATGGTTGCAGTTCGGCTCCCGGCGACCCCAGGCCGTGAGTAGGACAGGCCTGCAACACTCGTATAACGAAATTCCAGCAGCTTTACATCGGTGTTGGTTGGTGCGTCACTTGGTATTGTACGGATATTTTTTACATAATTAACAAACTGATTGGGATCTGGAGGGCAGTGGTTTGGCTCGCCGCTTGAAGGGTAGTAGTCATAAAAGGTTTGAATGCCTGATGCATTCAAGCTGTTTAACAGATTGCCCTGCGAATCAAACATACGGCTCTCGGTTGAAATTCTGCTTTGAATCTCACCTTCAGAATTTATATCTCGATGCTCAGTCGACTCTGTTTGCCAGAATGAATAATTGCTCGGCTGCGCATATATATCCGCGCCTGACACCAGTGGGTACGTGAAAGTTCTAGCAGAGCTAACGCCATTGTTTGTGAGGTTTTTAGTCGTCTCACTTAGCAATAAGTGAAAGCGATTATACTCTCTGATATATTGGATATCGCTGTGCTTTTCCGTTACAGTATAACGATAGTCGTCCGTGCGTAAAATACAATTGTCAGTATTTGGCAGCATTACGCCACCTGTAGATGATGAATGCCCCGTATAGTTGTGAGAGGAATACTCATATGTGATTATTGTTTTATTGCCTGTTGTCTCTTGATGTTCTCCCATGACTTCCAGCTTACTTACCACCTGGACGGAGTCAGTGTTTGAGCAGGGAATAGGGCTGTAAGTAAAATTTTGCACTTTTCCGTTTGGGGTGACTATTTTAGATACCCAGAGTTCACTGCCTGATGCAGTATATTCGAAGCGTGTTTTCAACTCTTCGTTGTTTGGGAGCGAAACACTTTTTAACCGATAGCTTTGGAGACCAACTCGTTCTGAAATAATTTTGGTGGTGGCGATTATTGCCCCGTCAACAGTTTTTGTAATGAGGATTATATTTTCCGGACTATAATCGCTCCCGGGATAATTGATGTTAATACTGTTCCCCTGTCCATCATTTACTGCCGTGAGGCTTTCATGGCTGGCGCCGGTACTTCCATAGATGAAGTTAAGAAAGTGCCCGCTGGCAGAAACCATTTTGGTGATTTGCCCGTTATGATTCATGTACTCAATGGTGCCATTTTTATGTGTTATGACATACCCGCTGGGGACATCTGACCCAGAGCCAAACACTTTTTCTATCCTGCAGTTATCCAGTCTTCGGTATACAAGGCGATTTGTTTCTGGGTCATATTTCTCGATAGATCCATCACTAAAATAGATGACGCCTGCTCTGTTATCAATTCGTGGAACATTGAGAGTCCAGATATCTGCAATAGTATGAGCGTCAAGGCTGATTTGACCTGGCTTGGATAAAAGACACAAACTAAAAGCCGCGGGTGATTTGAGGCCGCTGCTGATGTCTGCCAGTGGTATAGAGATATCCACTCCGCCCGTTCTTGGGTTCACAGAGGATGTCAGCGGCGAAAGGTTGTCTGCTTGCGAAAATACTTTAGTAATGCTCATGATTGTTTAATTTTCCATGTTGTTCGCATTGTTTAACTTCGTTTCTATGTGTTGGGTTTTGCGTGTTATGTTGTCGCTTATTGTGTTGTAGTTATAATGTACTGTTTCAAGTGTTCTGCACGATTCAGGGGGCAGCCCATTGTGAAGTTATCGCTCACCTGGCGTTTTAGTTTTTTCAGCCCGTTAATGACGGAGAGGCATATTGGTCGGGTAATGTCGTACTGCCATCTAAGCTGAAAATCATACATTGAGCGAGTACCTGTCAATTGACTGTCTGAGTTTGGACCCACGAAGCCTTACAGTAGTGCTCACTGTTCTATCAGTATGGGAGGCGCTGCAAAAATAGTGAGCAGCCGCTTGCCTTGGCATACCGAGTCTTTAGAGCACTGATTCGACACATTGAGAACCCGATGCAGAAGAGCTTTTCCGAGTTGGTATACGCGGGCAAAAAGAAGCTGACTCGCCGGGATCGCTTCCAGGCGGATCTTGAACAGTGGGTGCCTTGGTCGTTGCTGGAAGCACAAGTGGCGCTGTTTTGCGCGGACACTGCGGGAAAGCGGGGACGGCCGGCGATTGGCTTGTCGCGGATGTTGCCATGTATGTTGTGCAGCAGTGCTTTGGCTTCTCGGACGAGGGCACCGAGGATGCCGTCTACGACAGTCAGGCCATTCGCGGTTTTATGGGAATCGACCTGAGTCATGAGTCCGCACCCGATGCCACCACCTTGCTGCGCTTTCGCCGTTTGCTGGAAACCCATCAGCTAACGCGGGGGCTGTTTGAAACCATCAATCAGCATCTGGCCAGCTGTGGTCTGCTACTCAAGGAAGGCACCATTGTTGATGGCACCCTGATTGCCGCGCCGCCCTCTATCAAAAACCGCGAAGGCAGTGTGATCCAGAAATGCACCAAGCTAAAAAAGGTAATCAGTGGCACTTCGGCATGAAGGCCCACATCGGCGTGGATGACGAGTCGGGATTGGTGCACAGCGTGGTGGGCACGGCGGCCAACGTGGCGGATGTCTCTCAGGTCGACAAACTGCTGCACGGCACGGAGAACGTGGTCTGCGCCGATGCCGGTTATACCGGCGTCGAGAAACGTACCGAGCATGATGGGCATGAGGTGATCTGGCAGATCGCGGCACGCCGCAGTACTTACAAGACGCTGGGCAAGCGCAGCGCTTTGTACAAAGCCAAACGCAAGATCGAGAAGGCCAAGGCGCAGGTTCGGGCCAAGGTCGAACACCCGTTTTGATCGATTCGCCGCTTTCAAAATCGGCGAGGTCTGAAGTCAGCCAGAAATACATGGCTACTTCAGACCATCCTTAGTGTAAGAGCTGGGAAGGGTTTTCCAGACTTTCCTTAGTCATGCCTGCATCCTTTGCATTTTTGAGAAGATATTTTTTAACATTGTTTTCTGGAAGATCAACATACATGATTCGCTTTTATTCCTGCCAAGCGTTGCCCTGATGCCTATATCCAAACAGGCCAGATCTCCGGGGCTTGATGCCGCGCCTCCTTCTCGGACTATTGACCGCTCAGTCAGTAGTTGGGTTCATCGGTCGTTGTAGGGTTTTGCCGCGGGTTATATTGGTTGGATATTGTGGTTTTTTAAAAAATATGCGTGTGAATAGATGATTGTTGCAATGAGTGTGGATGATTATCTTGTGATTGAAAGTCGAATTGCTCTCTCGGATTTTTGTGTTGTAGGCTCGTTGTAAATGGTTGGCTCGCTAGAAGTGGGTGTTTGTTGTATCTCTGTTGCTAGTTGTATTTGTATACATTTTAATGGTTTGTGGAGTGGGCGTTGAATTAGGTGTTGAGGAGTGTCCGGGAGGGCCGATATATAATGCACAGGCTCGTGAGTTGTCATGAAGAACTGCACGGCGGTGCAATGGCTCTACGAGAGTAATCCGCAATTGCCCGAAGCCGAGGCGCGAACCCGGTTGGCGAAGATGGGTATTGATGCAGATCGTGCGATGCTCAAGACCTGCCAGTCGAATCGCGTTGGAGCAGATGCTTAATCAGTACCAAGGGGCATTGATCGTCGTCTCCCACGACAGCGCTTTTTTGCAGGTGATTCATCTGGACGCCGAGCTCCCTCTCAAAAGCTGAAGACCCTCACTTCGGATACAGCGGCGGCAAACCACTGTCGCCGACCGGATCATGGACCCGTTCGGCAATAGGGATCGCACGAATCGCGCGCCACAGATCTTCGCCTTGCCAGTGCTGCCCGGTTTCGCTGTACAGCGCGCCGTTCAGGCCGTCCAGCGCGTCGGACAGCGGTACGAAGCGGGCGGCCATGTCGGCCAGGGTTTCCGGCTGCTGGCGAGCCCAGGCGTCGAGCGCCTGGCGGGTGGCATGCGGGTCGTTGGCCTGGCAGGCACGTTTGATGTCGTCGAGTAGCGTGCGCGGGCTCGGGCCGGTTTGCGCGGCGCGCAGAATTGCCGGTTGCCAGCGCGCACGCCACCACAGGCCGAAGCCAAGCAGGGTGGTGCAGGCCAGGATCAAGGTGCTGAGTTTCCAGTACCAGAGTGCTTCACTGCCAACCGCTACGGTGGCGGGCACGTTGCCGGTCGGCGTGTCGGCCATCAGGCTCGGATTGCTCACTGCGTACAGGGTGCGGGCGGGCAGGCTGCTGCGCTCCAGGCGGTCTTCCTGGGTGTTCCACCACACCACCTCCACGGGGGGCAGCTCGATCTGCCCGGTGCGAGTGGGCACCAGTGCTTCGCGGTCTTCGCGGCTGCCGATCAGCCCGTGCTCGCTGGCCTGGTTGCTCAGTTGCGGTTGATCGGGATAACGCCGTAATCCACTGGCCTCGGTGGCGGGCAGAGGGGGCAGTTGCGAGCTGGCAAGGCCTTCGGCTTTCAAGGTCAGGCCGCGGGTCATGGAGTCGCCCACTTGAACGTGACTCGGTTCCGGGTTCCAGCTTTCACTGAGGCTCAGGCCATGCGCAGGCAGCCAAGGGGTATCGGCGGGGTAGCTGGCCGGTTTGGCCTTGACCGTCAGGTTGATTTCGGTGGAGCTCACGCGTATCAGTTTGCCCGCTTTCGGCCCTTGTGGGGCGGGCTCCTGAGCCGGTTGTGCATCCACCAGGGTGGCGCTGAACGTCTGCGCGGGAATCGTCAGCACACCGCTGTGTTGCGGGTAGATCGCATACCGCTGTTCGATCACGCCATGGCGCAGGTCATTGATGACTTTTTCGTAAGTACGCGGCTCGCCGAGTTGCTCGACGCGTGCATCGGGGATTTGCAATGGAGTCAGGCTGCTGTCGTCATACAGCGACACCGAGTGATAGATGCGCAAGGTCAGAATCGCCTGAGCCTGCACGTACACCGTGTTCTGATCGACGCTGGCCTCGATGAACACCGGCGCCAGGGTGCTGGTGCTGTTCTGGTGATCACTTTCGACCACTTGCAGGTTGATCGGCTGGCTTTGGTTGTCGCCCAGTTGCAGTGGCGGGATGACGATCGTGCCGTTCTGTCGGGGCAGCAGGGTGATGATCCAGCGGGTAGTGGCGTGGTTGTCGCCACCCAGGGTGGTGAGCTGGTTGACCTGGCGAGTGCCGCGAACTTCAAACAGCGGGTCCAGTGCGCTCAGGTCCGGTTTGCCGAACTGTGTGACATCGCTGGATTCGAGGGTCAGCTCGACCGTTTCGCCGGAGTTCACACGGCTGCGATCGACGCTGGCAACCAGCCCCTCGGCCTGGGCACCAACGGTCCAGAGCAATAGGGTGAGCAATAGGGTGAGCAATAGGGCGGTGAAGCGGGTCATCGAGTTTTTCCCTGATCCTGATGTTGCTGCTGTTCGTACCAGAATTTACGTCTGAGCAGTTCGCCCGGTTCATCCGGGATTTTGCGCAACCATTGTTCCATGGCCTGGCGGCGCTCGCCGTCGAAGTTGGCGTCGGCGCTACGGAGGGGGGGTGTGTGTTGTTCCTCACCCGGCTCACTGCCCGGCGCTTCATTATCACCCGGTTGTGGCGGGCCGTCGGTCTGGCTTTCGTTGTTGGCGTCGTTGCGGGTTTGCGCCGTTTGCGTGTCGGTTTTTTGTTCGTCACTGGTCGAGGGCTGTGTCGCCGCCCCTGGTGGTGGCTGCTGAGTCTGCGGGTTCTCGGCGCCGTCGGTTTTTTCCGGTTCGCTGGGCGGCACGGGGGCTTTCTGTTTGATCAGTGCTTCCACCAGGGCTTTGTTGGTCAGCGCCGGGCGTAAATCAGGTTGCAGTTCAAGGGCCTGCTCATAGGCGTCGACGGCAGCTTCCAGTTCACCGCTTTTGGCCAGGGCGTTGCCACGATTGTAGTGCGCACGGGCGTCGCTGCCTTCGGCAAAACGCTCGGCGGCAGCAGCGTATTCACCGGCCTCATAAAGCGCGACCCCTTGCCACTGAGGGTCCTGAAAGCGCTGTGCGGCCTCGGCGGGCTGCTGCTGCTTGAGCAGGTGCAGGCCTTGTTGGTCCGGGCGCAACCAAAGATCGTTGAAGTCGAAGGCGTAGCTCGGTTGCGGCAACATGAACAGCAGTGGCAGGCACAGCAGCCAGCCTCGGCGTGCCGCACAGGCCGTCAGCAGCAACAGTGGCAGCAACAGCCAGTAGCCCTGATCAGCCCAGGTGTCCAGGCGCAGGGTCTGGCCATCGTTGCGCACGCCATGCGGGCTGTCGAGCAGCCCCAGGTCGCGCAGGTCGCTGTCGTCCAGTTGCGCCTGCCGGTAGCGTCCGTCCACTTCGCTGGCAAAGGCCTTCAAGCTCGGCCCGTCGAGACGCGGTACGAGTATCGCGCCCTGCGCGTCCTTGAGGAAACTGCCGTGCTGGTCAGTGACCGGCGCCCCTTGCGGGGTGCCGATGCCGAGCATCAGCCACTGCGGTGCCTGATCGCCGAGGGCCTGACGAATGCCCCGGCGTTCCTGTTCGGAGAGCGATGAGCCCATCAGCAGAATTCGCCCCTGGCCGAGGGCGCCGCGGTTGAGCAGTGCCAGCGCCCTGGTCACGGCCAGATCGGCGCGATGACCGGCCTGGGGCATGATCGATGGCTTGAGCGCTTCCAGCAGATTCTGGCTGGTGGACAGGTCGTCCGAAAGCGGCACCAGCGTGTGAGCGCTGCCGGCATACACCACGATGGCGGTTTGAGCGTCGCTGCGGGCTTGCAGCAAGTCGAACAGCTTGCGCCGGGCCTGTTCAAGTCGATTGGGCAGCACGTCGGTGGCGAGCATCTCCGGGGTCAGCTCAAGGAGGACCACCAGCGGGTCGGCGGGTTTGTGCGCGGATTGTTCAACCCGTTCCCAGCCGGGGCCCAGCAACGCCAATACCGCCAGAAACCAGGCCAGGCCCAGAGCGATCCACGGCAACTTGCTCTCACGCCCGTTGCCACCACTCAGCAGGGTGGCATGGAAGGCTGGCGGCAGGATCATCTGCCAGCGCCCGGCGCGTTTTTGCCGGTGCCAGAGTTGCCACAGCAACCAGCCCAGTAGCGGCAATAACAGCAGCCACCAGGGACGGAACCAATGCGGCCAGAGCGCGATCATCGGCGCCTCCGCAAACGCAGGCGTTTAAGCCGCTCGCGCCAGTCAGGGTGTTGTTGCAGAAAATTCGATTGGGTGAAAAGGCGTTGCAACGGGTTGTCTGGCCAGCGCTCGCGGATCACCAGCAACAGGCTCATCAGTAATGCGGCCGCCAGCGGCCAACTGTACAGCGCTTGCGCCGGCCGGGCCTGAGTCGGTTGCTGGGTCACAGGTTCCAGTTGATCGAGGGTTTTCTTGATCTCCAGCAGTTCCTGGCCGTCACGCGCACGGAAGTAGCGCCCGCCAGTAGCCTCGGCGATGGCCTTCAAGGCCGGCTCATCGAGGTCCATGGTCGGACTGCCTGCCAGAAAAGCCAGAGAACCGGCTTGCTCCGGATCGGCACCGATGCCGATCGGGTAGATTTTCAAGCCTTCCTCGGCGGCCAGTCGCGCGGCGGTCAGTGGATCGATTTCGCCGCCATTGTTGGCGCCGTCGGTGACCAGGATCAGTACGCGGCTCTGTGCCGGGCGTTGTCGCAAACGTTTCAAGGCCAGGCCGATGGCGTCGCCGATCGCGGTGTTTTTGCCGGCGATACCGATCCGCGCTTCGTCGAGCCAGATACGCACGGTGTGCCGGTCAAAGGTCAAAGGGGCTTGCAGATACGCCTGACTGCCGAACAGGATCAGGCCGACGCGGTCCCCGTCACGTTTTTCGAGGAAGTCACCGAGCAAGTGCTTGACCAGCGTCAGGCGGCTGACGTCTTCGTCTTCCCACTGCATGTCGGGAAAATCCATGGAGCCCGAAACATCGACGGCTACCAGCAGGTCGCGCCCACTGGCAGCAATCGGCAGGGGTTCGCCAAGCCACTGCGGGCGTGCGGCGGCAATCAGCAGCAACAGCCAGAGCAGGATAAACGGCGCCTGTTGGCGCCAGGCCGGCAGGTTGGCGCGGGCGCGACGCCGGACCAGGACTTCAAGGTCGTTCAGAAAACTGACGTTGAGCGCCGGCTCGCCGCTGTCGGCGGCCGGTAGCACGATTCGCATCAGCCACGGCAGCGGCAGCAGGGCGAAGATCCACGGCCAGGCGAACTCAAACATGCTTGCGAATCCAGGTGTCGACGGCTTGAGTCAGGCCCGCAATGGCCTTGTCGTCGAGTTTGCATTCCGGTTTGTAGGCGCCCTCAACCAGGATCATCCAGCGGGTCAGGCCGGCAGCCGGGCAACGGTTGTCGAGAAATGCCAGCCATTTGCGGCCATTGAGCGTGTGGCTCTGGCTGTAGGGGTAGTGGTTGCGGCACAGACGCTTGAGCAGCCCGTTGAGTTGTTGCAGCCAGGCGCCGGCCGGCGCGCCGTCATACGGTTTGGGCATTTGTGCCAGTTCCGCCAATGCAGCCAGGCGCACCGGGTCCAGCGGCTGTTCGGCACGCTCGGTGGCGCGCTTGACGGGAATAAAGCGGCGTAGCTGCCACAGGCCAAAGCCGATCAGTGGCAGCAGCACCAATAGCAGCCACCAGCCCGGCGCCGGAGGCCAGAATTCGATGGGCGGTGGAGTCATCAGTGGTTGCAGTTGATCGAGGCTGTTCATTGGCTTTTACCCGGACGCTGCGGGTTCAGGTATTCGCGCAGTTGTTCGACCATCTCGGTTTGCGTGCTCAGGGGCATTAACAGGACGCGCAGTTTCTGTGCCAGCAACTCCCAGCGGGCGATGCGTGCTTCAGCCTGGGCGCGATAGCTTTGGCGCAGGTCAAAGTTCAGTGTATCGAGTTCCAGCTGTGCACCACGCTCGGCGAAACGCAGCAAACCGGCAGCGGGCAGGGCATGGTCCAAGGGGTCGGAGAGTGGCAGCAGCAGTAAATCACAATGTCGCGACAACAGGCTCAGTTGCTGCTCGGCGCCCTCGGACAACGCGCGTTCGTCACAGATCACGATCACCAGGCTCCCCGGACGCAATACTTCACGCGCACGGCGCAGGGCCATGCCCAGGTCATCGCGATCCGGCTTGCTGTCGGTGTTGAGGGAATGGTTGACGCGCACCAGACGGTTGAGCAATTGCAGCAGACTTTGCTTGTTGCGCCGGGGTTTGATTTCGTAGTGTTCGTTGTCACCGTACACCAGCCCGCCAACACGGTCGTTATGCCCCAGTGCGGCCCAGCCGATCAGGCTCGCGGCTTGCGCCGCGAGCACCGATTTGAACATCCTCCCCGAGCCGAAAAACAAGCGGCGACTTTGCTCGACCATGATGAAAATCGGCCGTTCGCGCTCTTCGTGAAACAGTTTGGTGTGCGGCTCCTGAGTCCGTGCGGTGACGCGCCAGTCGATGGTGCGCACATCGTCGCCGGCCTGATAGACCCGCACCTGATCGAAGTCCACACCGCGCCCGCGCAGCTTGGAGTGGTGCAGGCCGATCAACGGGCTGCGCTGGCTCGGCGTGGAGAACAACTGCACTTCGCGCACGCGATGGCGCATCTTGATCAGCTCGGAGAGGCTGACGCGGATACCCGGCTCGGGCGCAAGCGGTGTACTCATGAGGGTCAAGCGACAGCTACGACGTCGAGAATCCGCTGGACCACACGGTCCTGGTCAATACCTGCGGCTTCGGCTTCGAAGGAAAGAATGATGCGATGGCGCAATACGTCGAACAGCACTGCCTGAATGTCTTCGGGGCTGACGAAATCACGACCGGCCAGCCAGGCGTGGGCGCGGGCACAACGATCGAGGGCAATGGAGCCCCGCGGGCTGGCGCCGTAGGCAATCCACTCGGCCATTTCCGGGTCGAACTTGCCCGGTGTGCGGCTCGCCATGACCAATTGCACCAGGTATTCCTCCACGGCGTCGGCCATGTACAAACCGAGGATTTCCTTGCGCGCGGCAAAAATCGCCTGCTGGCTGATCCGCCGCTCGGGCTTGGTTTCGCCGTGCAGCGCTTCACCGCGGGCCTGTTGCAGAATGCGCCGCTCGACGGTCGCGTCCGGGAAGCCGATTTTAACGTGCATCAGGAAGCGGTCGAGTTGGGCCTCGGGCAGCGGATAGGTGCCTTCCTGTTCGATCGGGTTCTGCGTGGCCATGACCAGGAACAGCCGCTACAGGTCATAGTTGCTGCGCCCGACGCTACCCTGCCCCCCACCCATGCAGTCGAGCAAGGCCTACTTGACCTTGGCACGTCTCC
>CAYNGZ010000067.1:0-6195 GCA_964396695.1 uncultured Pseudomonas sp. | reverse complement strand
CTTGGCCGGCGCCCGGTTGATTTCGTCGGCCAGCACCAGATTGTGGAAGATCGGCCCTTGCTGGAACACGAAACTGCCGGTTTCCGGACGATAGATCTCGGTGCCGGTGATGTCGGCGGGCAACAGGTCGGGGGTGAACTGGATGCGATGGAACTGCGCTTCGATACCTTCGGCAAGCTCTTTGATGGCCTTGGTCTTGGCCAGGCCAGGGGCACCTTCGACCAGCATGTGGCCGTCGGCGAGCAGGGCAATGAGCAAGCGCTCGATGAGTTTTTCCTGGCCGAGAATCTGCGTTGAAAGAAAGGTTCGCAGCGCAAGCAGCGCTTCACGATGTTCCATCGATGACTGTTCCTGGAGAGGGTGAGCAAAGGCGTTCGAATAACACCAGGGCTGGGGGCGTTACTTTAATCCATCGCGGGGGGTGGCGACTAACGGCGATCAGGGATTTTTTGGGTTTTGTGGACTTGTTTGGAAGTCATTCAGGTTTTTGGGGGCGCCAGGTAACGGACGTAGGAGCTGCCGCAGGCTGCGATCTTTTGATTTCGAGGCTTTCAGGATCGCAGCCTGCGGCAGCTCCTACGCCCGATTGCGTTCTATATCAGGTCAACTGGCTGATGTAGGTGCCGGTGCCCTTGAGGATGTTCTGCAGGGTTAATTCCACTTCGGGCAGGTCCGCTGCATCAGTGTTATGGGTGATTTCCAGAGTGTCGTGGCCATTCAGCGCATCGGCATCGGCAGCGGCGATTTCGATCAGCAGACGGGTCGGGCTGAGGGTGACTTTCACCCCGTCGAGGGTCGACGGCTCGCCATCGAGGGTAATCTCCAGCTCGTCCTCGTCCGGGTAGCGCGTCATCAGGAACATCTCGCCCTGGTTGCTGTGGCAGCAGAGCATGGCCATGTTGTCTTCTTCGTCGTCACACGGGTTGACGATCAGGTGGGCGGTGGTCATTTGCATGGGAAATTCCTGGCTCGGCGAGCGTGGTGAAGGCAACAAAAGGCAATTCTGCCAGCCCAAGGGAATTTCTGCTCGCCTGACTGTCAGAGGATGTGTCGTGAACATCCCGGGTGTTGCTGGTCATTTCTGGCACGAGGGTGCCGTAAAACCGGGCATAAACCGCCCGTTTTTCCGTGCGGCTGCTAGTGTTATTCGATGCGCTGCCGATGAGTTACGTGCCGATGACCGAATATGTCGCAGCATCGCAAGCATGGGACTTGCGGCACTCGTTAAGCTGCGCAACAGGATGGACACCTGTAAAGGCATTGCCGTTGTGTCGGTAGTCGTTTTTACAGATGCCCATCCATTGGAAGGTGAATGTGACCTGAGTGTCTCGTCCAGCTTCACCCACTTGTCACCCTGTTAACCTCTGCCCGAGATTCAGGAACAGGGTGACGGATCGCCCCGACAGGGGTTTTGCACGCGACGCTTCCATCAATAACAAGCCCAAGCGGAGTACCACAGATGGCGTTCTTCACCGCAGCCAGCAAAGCCGACTTCCAGCACCAACTGCAAGCGGCACTGGCGCAGCACATCAGTGAACAGGCACTGCCACAAGTGGCGCTGTTCGCTGAACAATTCTTCGGCATTATTTCCCTCGATGAGCTGACCCAGCGCCGGTTGTCCGACCTCGCCGGCTGCACCCTTTCTGCCTGGCGCCTGCTTGAGCGCTTTGACCACGCGCAACCGCAAGTGCGCGTGTACAACCCCGATTACGAACGTCACGGTTGGCAGTCGACCCACACCGCGGTCGAAGTGCTGCACCACGATTTGCCATTTCTCGTGGACTCGGTGCGCACCGAGCTGAACCGTCGTGGCTACAGCATTCATACCTTGCAGACCACGGTGCTGAGCGTGCGTCGCGGCGCCAAGGGCGAACTCCTGGAAATCCTGCCTAAAGGCACCCAGGGCGAGGGTATTCAGAAAGAATCGCTGATGTACCTTGAGATCGACCGTTGCGCCCATACCGCAGAACTCAATGTATTGAGCAAGGAACTGGAACAGGTGCTCGGTGAAGTCCGCGTTGCGGTCGCCGATTTCGAGCCGATGAAAGCCAAGGTCCAGGAGTTGATCGAAGGCATCGACAAGAGCAAGTTTGTCGTTGATGCCGACGAAAAGAGCGAAATCAAAAGCTTCCTCGAGTGGCTGGTGGGCAATCACTTCACGTTCCTGGGTTACGAAGAATTCGTGGTTCGTGACGACAAGGATGGCGGCTATATCGAGTACGACCAGAACTCGTTCCTGGGCCTGACCCGATTGCTGCGTGCCGGCCTGACGGCTGACGACCTGCGTATCGAAGACTACGCCGTGAACTACCTGCGCGAACCGACGCCGCTGTCGTTCGCCAAGGCTGCGCACCCGAGCCGTGTACACCGTCCGGCTTACCCGGACTACGTGTCGATCCGCCAGATCGATGCCAGCGGTAAAGTCATCAAGGAATGCCGCTTCATGGGCCTGTACACCTCGTCGGTGTATGGCGAAAGCGTGCGGGTCATTCCGTACATCCGCCGCAAGGTCGACGTCATCGAACAGCGTTCCGGCTTCCAGGCCAAGGCGCACCTGGGCAAGGAGCTGGCCCAGGTACTCGAAGTGTTGCCGCGTGACGACCTGTTCCAGACCCCGGTCGACGAGCTGTTCAACACCGTGATGTCGATCGTGCAGATCCAGGAACGCAACAAGATCCGCGTGTTCCTGCGCAAAGACCCGTATGGCCGCTTCTGCTACTGCCTGGCCTACGTGCCACGCGACATCTATTCCGCCGAAGTGCGTCAGAAGATCCAGCAAGTACTGATGGATCGCCTGAAAGCCAGCGACTGCGAGTTCTGGACCTTCTTCTCCGAGTCCGTACTGGCCCGTGTGCAACTGATCCTGCGGGTCGACCCGAAGAACCGCATCGATATCGACCCGCTGCAACTGGAAAACGAAGTGATCCAGGCCTGCCGCAGCTGGCAGGACGATTACAAGAGCCTGGTGGTCGAAGGCTTCGGCGAAGCCCAGGGCACCAATGTGCTGGCAGACTTCCCGAAAGGCTTCCCGGCCGGCTACCGCGAGCGCTTCGCCGCGCATTCGGCGGTGGTCGACATGCAGCACCTGCTGAGCCTGAGCGAAACCAATCCGCTGGTGATGAGCTTCTATCAGCCGCTGGCTCAGGTTTCCGGTCAGCGCATGCTGCACTGCAAGCTGTATCACGCCGATACGCCGCTGGCGCTGTCGGACGTACTGCCGATCCTGGAAAACCTCGGCCTGCGCGTGCTGGGGGAATTCCCGTATCGCCTGCGCCACAACAGCGGCCGCGAGTTCTGGATTCACGATTTCGCGTTCACCGCTGCCGAAGGCCTGGAACTCGACATCCAGCAACTCAACGACACCTTGCAGGACGCTTTCGTCCACATCGTGCGTGGCGATGCCGAGAACGACGGGTTCAACCGCCTGGTACTGACCGCCGGCCTGCCATGGCGCGACGTGGCACTGCTGCGTGCTTACGCTCGCTACATGAAGCAGATTCGTCTGGGCTTCGACCTGGGCTACATCGCCAGCACCCTGAACAACCACACCGACATCGCTCGCGAGTTGACCCGGTTGTTCAAGACCCGTTTCTACCTGGCGCGCAAACTCACCAGCGACGATCTCGACGACAAGCAGCAACGTCTGGAACACGCGATTCTGACCGCCCTGGACGACGTTCAGGTGTTGAACGAAGACCGGATCCTGCGTCGCTACCTGGACCTGATCAAAGCGACCCTGCGGACCAACTTCTACCAGACCGATGCCAACGGTCAGAACAAGTCCTACTTCAGCTTCAAGTTCAACCCGCACGCCATTCCCGAGCTGCCAAAGCCAGTGCCGAAGTTCGAAATCTTCGTCTACTCGCCACGTGTTGAAGGCGTGCACCTGCGCTTTGGCAACGTCGCTCGTGGTGGTCTGCGCTGGTCCGACCGTGAAGAAGACTTCCGTACCGAAGTCCTGGGCCTGGTAAAAGCCCAGCAAGTGAAGAACTCGGTCATCGTGCCGGTGGGTGCCAAAGGTGGCTTCCTGCCGCGTCGTCTGCCGCTGGGTGGCAGCCGTGATGAAATCGCAGCAGAAGGCATCGCCTGCTACCGCATCTTCATTTCCGGTCTGTTGGACATCACCGACAACCTGAAGGACGGCGCGCTGGTACCTCCGGCCAACGTCGTGCGTCATGACGACGATGACCCGTACCTGGTGGTTGCCGCGGACAAGGGCACTGCGACCTTCTCCGACATCGCCAACGGTATCGCGATCGACTACGGCTTCTGGCTCGGTGACGCCTTCGCGTCGGGAGGCTCGGCCGGTTACGACCACAAGAAAATGGGCATCACCGCCAAAGGCGCGTGGGTTGGCGTACAACGTCACTTCCGCGAGCGCGGCATCAACGTCCAGGAAGACAGCATTACGGTGGTCGGCGTCGGCGACATGGCCGGTGACGTGTTCGGTAACGGCTTGCTGATGTCCGACAAGCTGCAACTGGTTGCCGCGTTCAACCATCTGCACATCTTCATCGACCCGAATCCACAGCCTGCCAACAGTTTCGCCGAGCGCCAGCGCCTGTTCGACCTGCCGCGTTCGGCGTGGTCGGATTACGACACCAGCATCATGTCCGAAGGCGGCGGGATCTTCTCCCGTAGCGCGAAAAGCATCGCGATTTCCCCGCAGATGAAAGAGCGCTTCGACATTCAGGCCGACAAGCTGACCCCGACCGAACTGCTGAATGCCTTGCTCAAGGCACCAGTGGATCTGCTGTGGAACGGCGGTATCGGTACGTACGTCAAAGCCAGCAGCGAAAGCCACGCCGATGTCGGCGACAAGGCCAACGATGCACTGCGCGTGAACGGCAACGAACTGCGCTGCAAAGTCGTGGGCGAGGGCGGTAACCTCGGTATGACCCAACTGGGTCGTGTCGAATTCGGTCTCAATGGCGGCGGCTCCAACACCGACTTCATCGACAACGCCGGTGGCGTGGACTGCTCCGACCACGAGGTGAACATCAAGATCCTGCTCAACGAAGTGGTGCAGGCTGGCGACATGACCGACAAGCAACGCAACCAGTTGCTGGCGAGCATGACTGACGAAGTCGGTGGTCTGGTCCTCGGCAACAACTACAAGCAGACCCAGGCCCTGTCCCTGGCAGCCCGTCGCGCAGTCGATCGGATCGCCGAGTACAAGCGCCTGATGAGCGACCTGGAAGGCCGTGGCAAGCTGGACCGTGCCATCGAGTTCCTGCCGTCGGAAGATCAACTCAACGAGCGTGTTGCGGCAGGCCAGGGCCTGACCCGTGCCGAGCTTTCGGTACTGATCTCCTACAGCAAGATCGACCTCAAGGAGCAGTTGCTGGGCTCCCTGGTACCGGACGACGACTACCTGACCCGTGACATGGAAACCGCGTTCCCACCGATGCTGGTGAGCAAGTTCGCCGACGCCATGCGCCGTCACCGCCTCAAGCGCGAGATCGTCAGCACCCAGATCGCCAACGACCTGGTCAACCACATGGGCATCACCTTCGTTCAACGACTCAAAGAGTCGACCGGCATGAGCCCGGCGAACGTGGCCGGTGCGTATGTGATCGTGCGTGACATCTTCCATCTCCCGCACTGGTTCCGTCAGATCGAGGCCCTGGATTACCAGGTGTCGGCCGACGTGCAACTGGAGCTGATGGATGAACTGATGCGTCTGGGCCGTCGTGCCACTCGCTGGTTCCTGCGCAGCCGTCGCAACGAGCAGAACGCCGCGCGAGACGTCGCACACTTCGGTCCACATCTGGCAGCGCTGGGCCTCAAGCTCGACGAACTGCTGGAAGGCCCGACCCGGGAAGTCTGGCAGGCCCGTTACCAGGCTTACGTCCAGGCCGGTGTCCCTGAGCTGCTGGCGCGCATGGTGGCCGGTACCACGCACCTGTACACCCTGTTGCCGATCATCGAAGCCGCCGACGTGACCGGTCATGATGCCGCTGAAGTGGCCAAGGCCTATTTCGCGGTGGGCAGTGCCCTGGATCTGACCTGGTACTCCCAGCAGATCAGCGACCTGCGCGTGAGCAACACCTGGCAGGCCCAGGCCCGCGAAACCTTCCGCGATGATGTGGACTGGCAGCAACGGGCGGTCACCATCTCGGTGCTTCAACTGCCCGACGCGCAACAAGACATGATAGCCCGCGTGGCCTTGTGGGTGGAGCCGAAACGGAATGT
>CAYNGZ010000066.1:4970-19837 GCA_964396695.1 uncultured Pseudomonas sp. | reverse complement strand
CGCTGGATCGGGCGTGGCTAGCGGGTAATGCGGAAGGCGGGCGGTTCGCGGTGGACCGGTGTAGCCAGGGGATCCGTGCCGTAGCGGCCCGAACAGTGCCGTGGGTTCGGGAGAACAGGCTCGACAACGGCGGTTATCGCACAACGCCTGATTGGGGTTGAGTGACAACAGCGTTGTTCGAGGGTGTAGATAACGAAGCTGGCATTGGCGCTGAGGTGCGCCTGCTGATCATGATGGGAACGCCGACACCCGTCGGGTGACGGCCTTCAAGACCTGATCATGTTCGCTTGGGACACGCCTCAGCGATGAGCCACGCCCGGCAGTACGCAGAGCATTTCGTACAGCAGGTTGGCGCCCAGCAGCGAGGTGTTGCCGGTGGTGTCGTACGGTGGCGAGACTTCTACCAGATCGCAGCCAACCAGGTCGAGGCCTTGGCAGCCACGAACGATTTCGATCGCCTGAATGGTCGTCAGACCGCCGATTTCCGGGGTGCCGGTGCCTGGAGCCCAGGCCGGGTCGATACCGTCGATGTCGAAACTCAGGTACACCGGGCCGCCGCCGACTTTTTCGCGGACTTCAGCCATCAGAGGTTCCAGCGATTTGTGCCAGCACTCTTCAGCCTGAACCACGCGAAAGCCCTGTTTACGGCTCCAGTTGAAGTCTTCAGCGGTGTAGCCCTGCGCCCGAAGACCAATTTGCACGACGCGGTCGCAGTCCAGAAGGCCTTCTTCAACGGCGCGACGGAAGGTGGTGCCGTGGGCGATCTTCTCGCCGAACATGTGATCGTTCACATCGGCGTGGGCGTCGATGTGCACCAGGCCGACCTTGCCGTGCTTCTTGTGGATGGCACGCAGGATCGGCAGGGTGATGGTGTGGTCGCCACCGAGGGTCAGCGGGATCACGTCGTGTTCGAGGATCTCGTTGTAGGATTCTTCGATGATGCGCACGGCGTCCAGCAGGTTGAAGGTGTTGATCGCCACGTCACCGATGTCGGCCACCGACAGCGAATCGAACGGCGCAGCACCGGTGGCCATGTTGTACGGGCGGATCATCACCGATTCGGCACGAATTTCACGCGGCCCGAAGCGGGTGCCGGCGCGCAGCGAAGTACCGATGTCCAGCGGCACACCAACGAAGGCAGCGTCCAGGCCGGCAGCGGATTGCACATGGGGGAGTCGCATCATGGTGGCGATGCCGCCGAAGCGCGGCATTTCATTGCCGCCCAGTGGTTGGTGAAGAATCTTGTCCACGGGTATGGCCTCATCATCATTGTTTTATTTATGGGGTTGCACCGCACAGAGGGATTGCACGGGCACCTGTTGAGCGGATTCTGCGAAATGTAGTACGGGAGAAGAATCGCTGCGGGCAAATACTTAGTTCAGAATTTTCTAAACTAATGGAGTGAGTGGGATTAGACTTCGTGGCATTGCGATTTGTGATGGGGTCACGATCGACCCCTCACCCCAACCCTCTCCCCAGTGGGGAGAGGGGGGGAAGGGAGCCGATCTCCTTGGCTTTCAAATCCTGAGTTCGACTCGATATTTCAGGTCGATGTAATCCCTGACAACACCTCGGTCAGCCCCCTCTCCCCTCAGGGGAGAGGGCTGGGGTGAGGGGTGGTTTTAATTCTGCACCCGGAGCCCCACATGGCCAACGCTTTACCCGACCTGAAACTATTGCGCATCTTCGTCAGCGTGGTGCGCCATCAAGGGTTTGCCAACGCCCAGCACGAACTCAACCTCTCGACCTCGGCCATCAGCACCTACATGAGCCAGCTCGAAGCGGCACTGGGGTTGGTGCTCTGTCATCGTGGGCGTGGTGGTTTCAGCCTGACCAGCAAGGGGGCGTTATTCCATCAGGAGACGCTGCGTCTGCTCGGCGAACTCGAAGGTTTCGAGCAATACGCTGCCGCGCTCAAAGGGGAACTGCGCGGCACGCTCAACCTTGGCGTGATCGACTCGACCGTCAGCGACAAGGCGTTGCCGTTCGCCGAAGCCATCGGCGCCTACAGCCAGGAGCACCCGGCCGTGCATTTGCACCTGTCGGTGATGAGCCCTTACGAGCTGCAACTCGGCGTGCAGGATAACCGCCTCGATCTGGCCATCGGTGCGTTCTCCACGCGCATGAGCGGGCTGGTCTACATGCCGCTCTACCGTGAGCAGCACTGGCTGTATTGCAGCAACCGCCATCCGTTGTTCGCCGAGCGGCGAATCCCCGAGCAACTGATCACCCAGCAGCGCATGGTCGGTCGCGGTTACTGGAGCCAGGCCGAGTTGGCCCGCCACGGCTTCAAGCACAGTGCGGCGACCGTGGAGAGTATGGAAGCGCAACTGATTCTGGTGTTGTCCGGCGCCTACATTGGCTACCTGCCCGAGCACTACGCCCAAGCGTGGGCTGACAAGGGCGATTTACGCGTGCTGTTGCCGGCTACTTTCGGCTATCAGGCGCCGTTTTCAATGATCGTGCGTCGCGGGCGTAGCCGCGAGCCATTGATCCAGACCTTCCGCGACCTGCTTAAAGCGCAGCTCAACCAGGCCTGATCGGGAGAATCGTATGTCCAGAATCCAGTGCGCCCGTTGCCTGCGCCCGCAAACTCATTGCCTGTGCCCGCTGATTCCGAGCCTCGACAGTCGCACTCGGGTGCTGCTATTGCAGCACCCGAGTGAGGTGAACCATGCGCTGAACACCGCGCGGCTGGCGGCATTGGGGCTGAACAATGCCGAGCTGATCGTGGGTGAAGTGTTCGAGGATTTGCCGCGACTGCTGAATCAACCGGGTTATCAGGCCCGCTTGCTGTTCCCGGCGGATGATGCGCAGCCGTTGCAGACCTATGCGCCTGGCGATCAACCGTTGCTGCTGGTGGTGCCGGACGGCACCTGGCGCAAGGCGCGCAAGATGCTGCACCTCAATCCATTGCTGGCCGCGTTGCCCCGAGTGACGTTGGCCGAAGGCGCCGTGTCGCGTTACCGGTTGCGCAAGGCGCCGGGGCCTGGTGCGTTGTCGACGGTGGAGGCGATCGTCCAGGTGTTGCAAACGCTCGAAGCACCGACCTCGTTCGCGGCGTTATTGCGACCCTTCGAGGCATTGATCGAGGGGCAGATCGCGGCGATGGGCGAGGAGACCTATCAGAAAAATCATGGCGGCTAGAAGCGATAAGATCCCCTCGATACGGGGCCTGCTTACGGGTGTGAGCCGGTCAGCGCCGACGCCAGGATCGCCGCGCTGGATTTAAGGATCGGTAGCGACTTGAGCACCGGAAAACACAGCCCGGTGTCCCGTGAACAATAAAAGCCTTCCAGGTTTTCCAGAGGCAGATGGGTGCCCGGCACCGAAAACACCTCGGTGGGACGGCGGTCGGACGGGATGGGGCGGGTCGCAGCCTCGGGCGGGGTGATGACAAAGCAGACCGTGGGGTTGAGCGGGTTGGCGGAGGTTTTTATCGGGATCTGCTCGACCAGTGTTGCACCGAGCTGTTCAACGACCCCGGCGATGTTCTTGATGTAGCCCAGCCGGTCCATTCGCTGCCGGCCCTGCTCACTGTTGATCTCGTAGCACGGCTCGAACAGCACCAGTTTGTCGATCGTCACGCGGAACAACTCTTCCAGGAGTTCGCTGAGCGTTTCGCCGTTGGGCTCCAGCGCATGGCTTGAAACGGTGACGTTGACGGATTTGTCGAGCAGGGGGATTTCGCTGATGTCGGCGATAAACGGCGTCAGTCGCTCGAAGGCGGTGCCCATGTGTTGCTGCGCGAATGCCAGGCCCTTGTGCACCCGTGACCAACTGATGTCGAAGGCATAAAGCTGCTCGGGCGGGAAGGGCAGTTGCCGGGCGATCAGGCTCAGGGTCGTCAACTCACCGGTCCCGATGTCCAGCAGTGAGTCCCCGGGCTTGAGGTGCTGGCTCAGCAGGTTGGCCAGTTCTCCCGCGTAGGCGTGGGCCTGGGTGAGGTTGCTTTCGACGTAATCGATGTACGTGCCGGCCTGCAGGTCGTAGGCGGCTTCAATGATCTCGGGGGAGTTGTAGCTCAGTTGCTTTTGCTGGCGCAGCAGCTCCGTGATGTTCCGGCCTTCAGCGTAAGCCTGTCGGGCGGCCAGCATATCGAAGTGCTTGAGCGCAGTCCTTGTCGTGTTCATTAGCGGTCGCTGTGTCGAGTGTTGAGGTCAATGCCGCACAGTTTGCCCTGCTTTGAACCCTGTCGGGCAACGGTGGGCCAAAAAATCCGGCGGCACTGGCCGAGGTCACATGGCGTGAGCCCTGTCGTCATCCGATGAGTCGCCTACAGGGGCGCTGGCGGCCCGATCAACTGGCCCATGACCCCGAACACGCCCAGCGACTTGATCACCTCCAGTTCCCCTGGTGTTTCGACCTGCTCGGCAATCAACGGCAAATCAATGCTGTGGGTCGCGCGAAAAATGGCTTCGATGAACAGGCGCTTATCGCTTTGCTGGTCGATGGCGCGCAGGTAGCTGCCATCGATTTTCAGGTAGGCCAGACCCAGTTGGGTGAGGTTGCCGATCTGACTGAAGCTGCCGCCGAAGTGTTGCAGGCCGATGCCATAACCGATGTCATGCAGGCTTTGGCTCAGTTGACGCAGCTCTTCGGGGGGCGGCAGTTGGTGTTCGTCGAGTTCCAGGGTCAGCAAGGGTGCGAGGGCGGGCAGGGCCTCAAGCATATTGAGGAGCAGGCGCCGTTGCGTGGCATCGCGCAGGGTGCTGCCGGACACGCTCAGGGCCAGCGGCCGGCGGTGTTCGGCAAGGTGGTCGAGGGTGAGTTCGAGCATGGCCAGATCGAACCGCGCCGACCAGCCCAGACGTTCGATCCACGGCAGAAAATGCCCGGCAGATATCGCTTCGCCTTGCGGGTCGAGCATCCGCGCCAACACTTTGTGGTGCAGCACCTGGCGGGGGTCGGCGCATTGCACCACGGGTTGAAAGTACAGCTGCATTTTGCCGTGGGTCAGGGCGTCATCGACCCAGGTGCGCCAATCATATTGCGTCTGGTTCGGTGCGTTATCGGTCTGCGCCAGATACACCCAGGGTCGCTCCGGATGCTGTCGGGCCTGAGTCAGTGCCTGGTCGAGGCGCAGCAGTACGTGTGTGGACGCTTCGCCCGGTGTGTAGGCGACGATCCCCAGATGCGCCACCGGCATACAGTCGCTGGCACCGGTCAGGCGCAGGTTTTCCAGGGTGGCGCTGATCTCGGAAGCCAGGCGTGCCGCCTCCTTGCTGTCCAGGCCAGGTGTCAGCAGGCTGAACTCGCCACCCCGATTGCGTGCGGCCAGCCAGGTGTGGCGATCCGGTTGCTGAATCAGACGTTTGAGTAACTGGCCGACGGCAGTGATCAGTGCGTCGGCGCGTTGGCCTCCCAGTCGCTGGTTGAGCCCTGTCAGGTCATTGAACCGCAGCATCAGCAGGTGTCCGGCGCTGCTTTGTTCGGTCTCCCGCAACTGGTCAGTCAGGTGCTCATTGAGCAAGCGTCGGTTGGCCAACCCCGTGAGGCTGTCCAGATACGATTCGGCGCGCAGTTGTTCGCTGCGCGCGGCTTCTTCGGCAAACAGCCCTTTGAGTTTTTCGACCATCTGGTTCATCGCCAGCACCACGCGCTTGAGTTCCGCAGGCGCAGGCAATTTCGGCAGGCTGAGAAATTCGCGTTTGCTGATGGCTTCGGCTTGTTTGACCATGGCGTCCAGCGGGCGCAGTTGTCGGCGCAGCAACCAGCTGCCGAACATTGCACTGAGCATTGCGCAGATCAGTAACCAGATCAGCGTACCCAGGGTACTGTCCCACAGCTTGCCCAGGGCGAACTCTGGGTTGCTCACCACTTCAATGCGCGCCACTTGCTCCCGGCCGCGCGTGACCCTCGCATTCCCCCCTTGCGGGTGCAGGTTCACCAGGTTGGTGAACCAGCCCGGCGCACCTTTGGTGGTGGCTGCATGGCGCTCCACCAATACGTGTTCGTCCTCGATATTGATGACCCGAATACTGGAAAAGTAGCCGCTGTCGAAGATTGAACTGACCATCAATTCAATCATCGCCAGATCGTCGATCTGCGTGTTCAGCGACAACCCCAGCGCAGTGGCGGCATCCTGGGCGTGTGAATGCAGTTGGCCGAGAATCTGCGCGCGCGAACTCTCCAGGTTGATAAAAAAAATGCCGCTGAAGGCCACCAGCAAGAACAGGCAGATAGCCAGAAACAACTGCCTGAGTAGCGACATGAGACGCTCCTTGCGGGGGACGGCGTTATCCATCGCCCATCGCGAACCTTCGCAGTCGCCATGTTGACCCAAGGCGAACGAGGGGATAGGTCTGGTGACTGACGTGCAGATACCTGAAGTTTAGGTGTTGTTTTGTGAAAAGCAGGGCAGGCTGCGATCCTGGTGTTCAGGATTGGGTAAGGGTTTTCTGCCGCAGGATATACACCGTCACCAGCACCGCGCTGGTCAGCATGAAGCCGCGTGCCCAGGGCAGGGGCACGAGGACGCAGGACAGGCCGATGCTTAGCCACATCAGGCCAATGGCATAGACCTTGCCCTTGAGCGGGATGCCGTTGCCGTCCAGATAGTCGCGAATCCATGGGCCGAGTCGCGGGTGTTCGACCAGCCATTGATAAAAACGCGGCGAACTGCGGGCAAAACAGGCAGCTGCCAGCAGCAGGAATGGGGTGGTGGGCAGTACGGGCAGGAAGATCCCGATCACCCCCAACGCTACGCTCAGCCAGCCGATGGCCAGCAGTCCGTAACGCAGGATCAGGGGGCGATTGCCTATGGGGTCAGCCACAGGCAAGGACTTAGTGGTGACGAGGCTTGAGGATCGCCGGCTTTTCGTCTGGCGCGTTGCACAGCAGGTACAGCGCGGTCAGGGCTTCCGGGATCTGCACGATCATGTCGTCCATCAGGTTGGCGTCGGCCGCGATGTCGGAGAACTCAGGCTGCTCATCGAACAGACCGGAACCGACCATGATCGGCAGCAGCATTTCGCTGACTTCGTCTTCGGCGGTTTCGAACCAGGCTTCTTCACGCAGGAACACGCCTTCCATGAAGCCGATGCACCAGCCGCGCAGGTCGGAATCGTCCGGCTCTTCGCCCAGGTCCAGGTCGCACGGCAGCTCGAATTCTTCATCGGAGGCCAGTTGGCGAGCGATATGAGCCTTGAGGGCCAGCAGGGTCGATTCGATTTCTTCACGCTGGGCGGCGTCGTGATAATGCGGCTCTTCGGCGAACAGCGCGTCGATCCATTCACGATCCGGCACGCTTTCGGAACAGATCGACAGGGCGGTCAGATAGCCGTGGGCGGCCACGTAGTCCAGCGCCTCGTCATGCAGCTCGTCGGCGTCGAGGAAGGCTTGCAGGCGGGTTAGTTGCTCAGCGAAGGACATTGAAGGGCTACCTTGGGAATATACGATGCCCAATTCTAGGCGTTCTTGAGCGGTCAGGCCAGCCGCGCAGCAGATTTGCCCGCATTGTTTGGTGTCGGCGGCTATTCGTCAGTGACGCCCTTTGCCCGGGATGCCTCGGGTATACTCGCGCGTTTTGCAACGCCCTGCAGGTGTCGCGACGGCCCAGGACAAATCCGCTTACGGATCCGTGGGTGAACAACGCGGTTTTTTGATCCAGCCTGCACAAGGGATATTCAGCACCATTTGGAGTTTTTCATGCTCGAACAGGCTCAGCGCGTCCTCAAGGACATCTTCGGCTACGACAGTTTCCGTGGCCGTCAGGGTGCCATCATTGAGCGCGTGGCCAGTGGCGGTGACGCACTGGTGCTGATGCCGACCGGCGGCGGTAAATCCTTGTGTTTCCAGGTTCCGGCGTTGCTGCGCGAGGGTCTGGCGGTGGTGGTTTCACCACTGATTGCGCTGATGGACGATCAGGTTGCGACACTTGAAGAACTCGGTGTGGCCGCGGCGGCGCTCAACTCGACCCTGAGCCCCGAGCAACAGCGTGACCTGGCGGCGCGGATCAGGCGCGGTGAAGTGAAGATGCTGTACCTGGCGCCTGAGCGTCTGGTTCAGCCACGCATGCTGGCGTTCCTGCAAAATCTCGACATCGCACTGTTCGCCATCGACGAAGCCCACTGTGTCTCGCAATGGGGCCACGACTTCCGCCCGGAATACCTGCAATTGGGGCAATTGGCGGAGATGTTTCCCCATGTGCCGCGCATTGCCCTGACCGCCACCGCCGACAAACGGACCCGCGAAGAGATCGTCACGCGCTTGCACCTGCAAGACGCCGAGCGCTTCCTGTCGAGTTTCGACCGGCCGAACATCTTCTACCGCATCGTGCCCAAGGAGCAGCCACGCAAGCAATTGCTGGCGTTCCTCTCCGAGCGTCGCAGCGACGCCGGCATCGTCTATTGCCTGTCGCGCAAGAAAGTCGATGAAGTGGCGGCCTTCCTGTGTGAGCAGGGCTACCCGGCACTGCCGTATCACGCCGGCCTGAGCAACGATTTGCGCGCCTATCACCAGAAGCGCTTCCTCAATGAGGAAGGCTTGATCATGGTTGCGACCGTAGCATTCGGCATGGGCATCGATAAGCCCAACGTGCGCTTCGTCGCACACCTGGATTTGCCCAAATCCCTTGAAGCCTACTACCAGGAAACCGGTCGGGCCGGCCGTGACGGTCTGCCGGCGGACGCCTGGATGGCCTACGGCCTGCAAGATGTGTTGATGCTCAAGCAGATGTTGCAGAACTCCGAAGGCGATGAACGCCATAAGCGTCTGGAGCAACACAAGCTCGACGCGATGCTCTCGCTGTGCGAAGAAACCCGCTGCCGGCGTCAGACCTTGCTGGCCTATTTCGACGAAGACATGCCGCAGCCTTGCGGGCACTGCGACAACTGCGTCGACGGTGTGCAGACCTGGGACGCCACCGAGCCGGCCCGTCAGGCACTTTCGACGATCTACCGCACTGGCCAGCGCTACGGCGTCGGGCATCTGGTGGATGTGTTGCTGGGCAAGGACACCGAAAAGGTCCGCAGTTTCGGCCATCAGCATCTGTCGGTGTTCGGTGTCGGCAAGGCGCGGGCTGAAGGCGAATGGCGTTCATTGTTCCGACAACTGGTGGCGCGCGGTCTGGCGGACATTGATCTGGAAGGCTACGGCGGCCTGCGCTTGAGCGACAGCTGTCGACCGCTGCTCAAGGGTGAAGTGACCCTGGAGCTGCGCCGCGATCTCAAGCCGCAAACCACCGCGAAAAGCAGCACCAGCCACGCCAGCCAGTTGGTGCGAGGCGAAGAGCGCGAGCAGTGGGAAGCCTTGCGTGCCCTGCGGCGCAGGCTCGCCGAAGAACATGGCGTGCCACCGTATGTCATTTTCCCCGATTCGACCTTGCTCGAAATGCTTCGCAGCCAGCCAGGCTCGTTGGCGGAAATGGCCAGGGTCAGCGGCGTCGGTGCGCGCAAGCTGGAACGTTACGGTGAGGCCTTCCTCGAAGTGCTGGGCGGTCAGGCGCAAGCGCCGAAAGTGGTCGCCGACCTGCGCCACGAACTGATCACCCTGGCGCGCGCCGGCATGACGCCGTTGCAGATTGCCGGTCAGTTGCAATGCTCGGAAAAGAACGTCTACACGATGCTCGCCGAGGCGATTGGCAAGCAGCAACTGTCGCTGGAGCAGGCACTGGACCTTCCTGAAGACCTGATGGGTGAAGTTCAGGACGCGTTCCTGGACGGCGAAGGCGAGTTGCCGGCGGTGGCGGAGATTGCTGCGTTGTTCGCCGGCCGTGTCCCCGAGGGCGTTTTGTACTGTGTGAGAGCGGCGTTGCAGTCGGAATTCGAGATTTAAGCGGAAATCAAGATGTAACGATTCAGTACAGGCCGAGCCTTGCTTCAAGTCGAGGGTCATGCTTAGCTGACTAATAATTAGTTTCACCTTATTTCAGTCTAATCATGAGTTTTTTATGCCGTTAACCGATCAACACCGTTTTGGCATGCAGTTGGCGCAGATGTCTCGTGGCTGGCGTGCCGAACTGGATCGCCGTCTTGCTGGCCTTGGCCTGTCCCAGGCCCGCTGGTTGGTGCTGCTGCACCTGGCGCGCTTCGATGATGCCCCCACTCAGCGTGAGCTGGCCCAAAGCGTCGGGGTGGAAGGCCCGACGCTGGCACGTTTGCTCGACAGCCTGGAAACTCAGGGCCTGGTGCTGCGTCAGGCTGTAGTGGAAGACCGTCGGGCGAAAAAGATTGTGCTGTGTGCGTCCGCCCGTCCCTTGATCGAACAAATCGAAACCATTGCCACCGCGTTGCGCCACGAGCTGTTCGAGGGCATCGACGAGGAAGATATGCGGGTGTGTATGCGGGTTCACGGGCGCATTCTGGCGAACCTGGAAAAATCTTGAGGCATAACCACACAGCAGACTTTTGAGAACTGGCGCTGAGCAGACTATAAGAATTACCAGGCAATAACGTGTTCGTAGGGGAAGTTCGAATACGTACAGGTTGATTCCGGTTATCGAAGGGATGCTCATGCTCGAGAGTTTACCGTCTGTGTTATGGCGCTCCGTCAGTGTGTTGGCGGTTGCTGGCGCCTTGTGTTATTCGGCATTGGCACCCGCGCTGGGGTTGGGCGACATCACATTGCACTCGGCCTTGAACCAGCCCTTGAATGCCGAAATCGCCCTGGTCGACCCAGGCAGTCTGGCCGAGGGTGAACTCTCGGTCAGTCTGGCGACGGCGGACGAGTTCGCACGAGCGGGTGTCGAGCGCGTGTTTTTTCTCAACGACCTGCGTTTTACCGCCGTTCTGCGTGGCAATCGCAGCGTGATTCGGGTGCTGTCCACCAAACCGGTCAATGAACCTTTCCTGAATTTTCTGGTGCAGGTGAACCAGCCCAATGGGCGTTTGCTGCGCGAATACACGTTGCTGATCGATCCGCCGGGCACGCCGGGGATCGTGCCGGCGAGTGACATCGAGCCCGCCCCGGCGATCAGCCAGCAACCCACAGCCGTCGTGCCTGCCAAAATGCCCGAAGCCCCCCCGGCGAACACGGTGCCTGCGGTGACCAACCCCGCTGATGAGTCGCTGGCAGCCAGCGTCCTGGAAAACCAGCAACTGAAACAAACCATCGACCAATTGAACGCCCGGCTACAAACCCAGGACGAACAGATCGCCAGCCAGCGCAAGCGGGTCAGCGATCTGCAAACCGAGCTGGCCGAAGCCAAAAAGCCTCCACCGGCCACGCCTGCCGTACCCATCCCGCTGCCTGTTGCACCGGTGGATGAGACAAACAGTGGATCGAGGCTGTGGTTGATTATCGGCCTGATGGTGCCGGTGCTTGGCGCGCTGGTGTTGCTGGGCTGGTTCGTGCGCCGTCAGCGGCAGATGCAGCCTGCGTCAGAACCCGCGCCGCGATATGAACCGCAGGTCAGCCGGGCAGCATCCGATTCTGCGCAGAAACCGCCGATTGAGCTGTCTGCCGTGCAAGTCACCGCCGCCAACCGCGAAACCGTTCATGGGGCGGAAGTGCTTGAGGGTGTCGGTATCTACCTGACCTATGGCCGCTTCGCCGAGGCGGTCGGTCTATTGCGCGAAGCCTTGCTCAAAGAGCCACGACGCAGTGATTTGAACCTGAAGTTATTGGAGGTGCTGGGGCAGCAGGGCGACAGTGCAGCGTATTCGGACCACGAAAACAGCTTGCTTGAAGCGGGTTACAGCACCGAGGTGTTGGAGCAGATCCGTGCGCGCTCGCCAGAACTGGCCAGTGTGCAGCCGTCAGCAGTCATTGCATCGAACGCAAAACCTGATGCTTCAGCAGGGGATGAGTTCCAGTTGAATCTGGATGACTTGTCGATGGATTCGAGCTGGGATCTGGTCAGCCCGCTGGACAGCCCGGCGGATACGGCTAAACCCGTGGATCAGCCGGAGTCGTTGGACGATGGCTTTCTCGACGATTTCGCCGATGTTTCACCGGCCCTGGAACTTGAGTCATTGTCGCTGGAGTTGGCAGGGCAGGAAGGCGAAGAGGTCCACGCCGGCAAACTGGAAGAGGCGCAGAACTGTATCGACGACGGCGATCTGGACAGCGCCATCCGGCTGTTGAACGAGTTGCTCAAGGACAGTGACGAATCCCTGAAGCAAACTGCTCGCAGCCTGTTGGCCAGCATTCGCTGACATCGTGCAGGCGCCGGCTGGTCGGTGATCAGAACGTCTGCCCAAGGTTCAGGTCGGGTAAAGGCGGCTATCATAGCGACGCCATCGAGCTCAGGAGTCCAGCGCACCATGACCACACGCAAACCGGAAGTTGTCATCACTTACTGCACGCAATGCCAATGGCTGTTGCGCGCCGCCTGGTTGGCCCAGGAGCTGCTCAGCACCTTCGCTGACGACCTGGGCAAGGTTTCACTGGTGCCGGGAACCGGTGGGGTGTTTCACATCACGTGCGACGGCGTACAGATCTGGGAACGCAAGGCCGACGGTGGCTTCCCGGAGGCCAAGGTGCTCAAGCAGCGAGTCCGCGATCAGATCGATCCTGATCGCGATCTCGGTCACAACGATAGAACTCAGTGAGAGGCTGCTTCGGCCGTCACGTTTTTCTTGCCTGAACTGCCAGACAGACTGCTGGACACCACAATCGCGACGATGATCAGCGCACCCCCGATCAACATGCGCAACGTCGGATTCTCGCCGAACAGCAGCCAGGCGACGGTGATGCCGTAAACCGGCTCCAGGGCGAACACCACCGCGGCAGTGCGCGCCTTGATCACCGCCAGGCTGGCAACGAACAGACTGTGGGCGACGCCGGTGCAGAACACCCCAAGCAAACCGATCCACAACCAATCGATGGCACGCACTTCACTCAAGCCCGGTGCGGCCACCGGCAGCAGGCAAAGCGCGACCACCACGTTCTGACACAGCGCGGCCTGCACGGCGGGTATACGTCCAGAGCTGGCGCGGTTGGTCAGCGACAGCAGGGCAAACAGCAAGCCCGAGCCCATGGCCCAGAGCAAACCGCTGGTAGCCTCGCTGGCCAGGTCGAAATCCGGGGTGACCAGCACCAGGCCGACGCTCACCAGCGCCACCAGCACTACTTCATTGGCGCGGATTCGCTCGCGGAAAATCAGGCCTTCCAGGATCACCGTGAACGCCGGAAAACTGGCAAACCCCAACGTCGCGATCGCCACGCCGGCCACTTTCACCGCAATGAAAAAGCTCACCCAATGTCCGGCCAGTAACAGACCGCTGAGCAGCAGGCGACGCCAGTCCACGGCGTCGAGCTTCTGCCAGCCGGTGCTGCTGGCGAAACGGGCAAAGAACGTCAGAGCGATCACCGCGAATGCCGCACGGCCAAAGACAATGATGGCAGGGGAGGCAGCGGCAAGTTTGCCGAACACACCGGTCAGGCCAAACATCAATGCGCCGATATGCAGGGCGCCAAGGGCGGTACGCGGAGTCATTTCAATCCTTAATCAGTACTTGCAGGAGCTGCCGCAGGTTCGGGCCGCGTTCGGACGATCTTTTGGCGTCTGCAAGGACGCCGAAGATCAAAAGATTGCAGCCTGTGGCAGCTCCTGCATTGAAGCGCGTGATTGCCTGATCTGTCTGTCGCCAGACTCGCGTTTATTATCGCCAGCCTAGCGTTCGCTCAACGCACGGCGCAGTTTGCCCGGGGAGGCGCCAAACTCGCGCATCACCGCGGCGGCGAAGGCACTCTGGGAGCCATAACCGACACGGCTGGCGACTTCGCCGATGGGCAGCGCGGATTCACGCAGCAGTTTCACCGCGATATGCAGACGGCGACTGCGGATGTAATCCATCGGCGTCTGCCCGCATTCGGCCACAAACCGTGCGTGCAGGCGTGCGCTGGATAACCCGACGATGCGCGCCAGATCGGCGACTTGTAGCGGGTAGGCCGCGTACTGGTCGATGTGCGCATTGAGCGCGGCATAGGGCAAGCGTCGTCCGGCGACCTGATTGGGTGTTGCGCCGTTGAGGCTGGCGAGCAGCAACACGGCGCCTTGCCGGGCGATCAGTGGGTCACTGAGCGGGCTGCTCGCCAGCCAGCTCACCAACTGACTTTGCCCTGCGTCCAGCGGCAAACGTCCGGGGTTGTCGAGCAAGCGCCGACTGGCATCGGCATGCTCGCCCAATGATTGCGAAACCCATTGATCGCTCGGCACATCGAGCACCAGGCAGCGGCTGCCATGCGGGCTGCCGCAGGCGTGATGGGCGCCTGACGGTACGACCACGAAACTCTGCTGCACCACTTGACTGCCATGGCCGCCGACCTCGAAGTCGAGCGCACCCGACAGGCCGAACACCAGTTGCGCGTGGTCGTGGCTGTGGACGATCAAATCGTGGGTATATTGGCGTAGCGTGAGGATCGGTCTCATCGCAGTCTCCTGAGCAGAGTGGCAGTCTACACCGGACGCGCCTGGGTTCGGGTTGTCATCAGACTGCCGTATTTGTGTCATGGGCTATTAATCGCTGCGGTGCAAGCTTGCGAAAAATCTCGCAGAGGTTGCCCATGACCAGCGCCGAACTTGCCAAACCCAGCCGTAAACAACGCGTGCGCACCTTATGGATCTCCGATGTGCACCTCGGCACCCGGGATTGCCAGGCCGAGCATTTGTCGCAGTTTCTCAAGGGCTATCAGGCTGACAAGATCTATCTGGTCGGCGACATCATCGATGGCTGGAAGCTGCGCAGCGGCATGTATTGGCCGCAAGCCCATACCAACGTCATCCGCCGTCTGCTGACCATGAGCAAACGCGGCACCGAGGTGATTTATGTCACCGGCAACCACGATGAGTTTCTGCGGCGTTATTCGAAGCTGATTCTGGGCAATATCCAACTGGTGGACGAGGCGGTCCATGTCACCGCGGATGGCCGGCACCTGTTGGTGATTCATTTACTTACGGCAATAATGAATGCAATTGTTGG
>CAYNGZ010000066.1:0-4960 GCA_964396695.1 uncultured Pseudomonas sp. | reverse complement strand
GGAGGGGCGGGCACTTGTGTGGGTTAAACGGCACCAAGTTATAGGGGATCACGCGTTATCACCGCTGGCTGGCATTTCTTGGTGACTCAGCCTACGAGTTCACCCTGACGCTCAACCGCTGGCTCAATCACTGGCGCGCGCGGTACGGCTACGGTTATTGGTCGTTGTCGGCGTATCTCAAGCACAAGGTCAAAACCGCCGTCAGCTTTATCAGCGATTTCGAAGAGGCCATCGCCCATGAGTGCGTCAAGCGCGAGCTGCACGGTGTAGTGTGCGGGCACATTCACCACGCGGAAATCCGCAAGGTCGGCGAGGTGGATTACCTCAACTGCGGAGACTGGGTGGAGTCGTGCACGGCGCTGATCGAGCATTGGGACGGCACAATCGAATTGTACCGGTTGGCGGATGCGCAGGCGCGAGAGGCGCAATTGAAGGCGCAGTTGGTGAAGGTCGCAGAGCCGGTGTAAGTCGCGAAACTTTTGCTGCCTGATCCGGCCCTGTCGCGGGCAAGCCCGCGATGGACCGCATAGCGGTCCCTCAATTCTCAGGCCGACGCGTGTTCTTCCATCGCCGCTTTGTAAATCGAGTTTTTCGGTCGGGCAAACAGGCGTTCCATCATCGGTTCGAAGAAACTCAGCGGCAGGGTCTCGTAGTCTGGGTCAAAGGCTGCCGCGTCATACCTGGCGCAGAACTCGATGGTTTGCCGGTACTGCGGGTGTTCGCGAAATTGCTCGCGCAGATGGCGGTCCATGCCCAGGTGATGGAAGAAGTAGTAGCCCTGGAAGATTCCGTGTTTCTCCACCATCCACAGGTTTGCAGCGCTGACAAATGGCTTGAGGATCGCTGCCGCGATGTCCGGGTGGTTGTAGGAGCCGAGGGTATCGCCAATGTCGTGGAGCAGCGCGCACACCACGTATTCCTCGTCCTGGCCATCGCGCCAGGCGCGGGTGGCGGTTTGCAGTGAGTGGGTCAGACGATCGACCGGGAAACCGCCAAAATCACCCTCCAGCAGTTTCAGGTGCGCCACAATCCGTGTCGGCAATTGTTTGGCGTAGGCACTGAAGTCTGCGGCGATGATCGCCCAGTCTTCCGGTGTGCCATCCTTCATGTGGGTGAAACGGGCGTGCGCATTCATCGGCTATCCTCTTATTGTTTTCGAAGGGATGTATTGCAGTGTAGAGCCTGGATCCAATGCTGCACTGGCCGCATGGGACGGCTTAATGGCCGAGTGTGCCTAGAAGGGGACTTTGCCGAGGATCATGTCGCGGTACATCACGAAGTCACCGAGCAGGCTGTAAAACGGATGCCGGAACGTCGCCGGGCGGTTCTTTTCAAAGAAGAAGTGGCCGACCCAGGCGAAGCTGTAACCGGCCAGAGGCAGGGCCAGCAACAGCATCCAGGCGCCTTTGCCGATAGCGAAGACCAGGATGAAAATCATCAGGCTGGTGCCGACAAAGTGCAGGCGTCGGCAGGCACTGTTGCGGTGTTCGCTGAGGTAATACGGGTAGAACTCGGCGAAGGTGTTGAAGCGTTTGATGTTTTCCACGACTGCGATCTCTGTGGTTATTGTTCTGCTGACCGGATATTCTGCGGGGAGCATGCTCAAGTCTAGAGTCATCAGTGACAACAGCCAGTGACCCTGGGCGCCACTTTAGTATCCTTCTGAAATTGGCCGTGATACGCGGCTCATCAAGTAAGAAAACGCCATGAGCGAACGAACGACTTCTGCAAGCTGGGCGATGGGGATAGTCAAGGCACTGGAGATGGACGGCCTGGATTGCAAGGTCCTGTTCAAACAGTTGGGGCTCGACTATGCGGCGCTGGATGATCCGGATGCACGCTTTCCTCAAGATTCGATGACGCGGCTCTGGCAGCGTGCGGTCGAGTTGTCCGGCAACCCGGCAATCGGTCTGAACATGGGCAAGTTGGTCCGCCCGGCATCGTTTCATGTGGTCGGTTATGCGTTGATGTCGAGCCAGACCCTGGCGGAAGGCTTCCAGCGCCTGGTGCGTTATCAGCGGATCATTGCTGAAAGCGCCGACCTGAGTTTTCGCCTGTTACCCGAAGGTTATGCACTGATTCTGACGGTGCATGGCGACCATCTGCCACCCACCCGACAAAGTGCCGAAGCATCACTGGCCTGCGCGCTGAGCCTGTGTGGCTGGCTGACCGGGCGTACCTTGCAGCCACGCAAAGTGTTGATGCAGGGCGATCATCCCGTAGACCTCGAACCCTACAAACTGGCCTTTCATGCGCCGCTGGAATTCAACGCACCCTATGACGCGCTGATTTTCGAACAGGCGGACATGGAAGCCCCGTTGCCGACTGCCAACGAGGCCATGGCGTTGTTGCATGACCGGTTTGCCGGTGAGTATCTGGCGCGGTTTTCTGAAAGCCGGGTCACCCACAAGGCGCGGCAAGTGCTGTGTCGCTTGCTGCCGCAAGGCGAGCCCAAGCGCGATACGGTGGCGCAAGCCCTGCACTTGTCCCAGCGCACCTTGCAGCGACGCTTGCAGGAAGAGGGCACGAGTTTTCAGATGTTGCTCGACGACACGCGTCGCGAACTGGCCGAGCAGTACCTGGCGCAACCGAGCATGACCCTGCTGGAAATTGCCTACCTGTTGGGGTTCGCCGATCCGAGCAATTTCTTCCGGGCCTTTCGGCGCTGGTTCGATACCACACCCGGCGAATACCGGGTGCGGCTGACGGACGCGCTGAAAGAACTCAGTGACGCCAGAACGCCGGAATACACAGCACAAACACGGTAATGATTTCCAGCCGGCCGAGCAGCATGCCGAGGGACAGGATCCATTTGGCGGCGTCGGGCAGGCTGGCGAAGTTACCGGCCGGGCCGATGGTTTCACCCAGCCCTGGCCCCACCCCCGAAACCGTGCTGGCCGCACCGGTCAGTGCAGTCATCCAGTCCACGCCCAGCAGCGATAGCGCCAGGGCGATGGCGCAGATGGTGATCGCGAAGAAGAACGAAAAGGTCAGAATCGAACGGACAATCTCTTCGTCGAGACGGTGACCGTTGTACTTCTGCTTGATCACCGCGCGTGGGTGGATCAGTTGGTTGAGGTTGGCCTTGAGCAGGATAAAGGCCACCTGGAAACGAAAGATCTTGATCCCGCCGGCGGTCGAACCCGAGCAGCCGCCGACAAACCCCAGATAGAAGAACAGCATCAGTGAGAAGTTGCCCCACAAGCTGTAGTCCCCCAGTGCGAAACCGGTGGTGGTGACCACCGACGTGACGTTCAGCGCAACGTGGCGCAGTGCCTCCAGCCAATGCAGGTTGGTGGTCCACCAGTACCAGGTGCCGAGCACCAGCCAGGTCACGAGCAACATGCCAAGCAATCCCTGCACTTGCTGATCCTTGATCAACGCCCGCCGATTGCCGCGCAAGGTCGCCACGTACAGGGTAAACGGCAGGCTGCCGAGAATCATGATCACCACCGCGACCCAGTGCACGGCCGGTTGCGTCCACTTGGCCAGGGACTGGTCGGAGGTGGAGAAGCCGCCGGTGGATATGGCCGACATCGCATGGTTGACCGCGTCGAACGGGCTCATGCCCGCCCACCAGAACGCCAGGCTGCCCAGGATGGTGATGCCGACGTAGGCGGCGACGATCAGCCGAGCCACCATGTGTGAACGTGGCATGATCTTTTCGGAACGGTCCGACGATTCGGTCTGAAACAGCCGCATGCCGCCAATGCGCAGCAATGGCAGAATGGCGACCGCCATGCCGATAAAGCCGATACCGCCCAGCCAGTGCAGCAGCGAACGCCACATCAGGATGCCTGGAGACATCGTGTCCAGGCCGCTGAGCACGGTAGAGCCGGTGGCGGTGATGCCTGACATGCTTTCGAAAAACGAGTCGGTGTAGCTGATGTGCTGGGTCAGCAGAAACGGCAATGCCGCGAAGATGCAGACCACCACCCAGCTCGAAACGGTGAGCAGGTACATGTCCCGCGGGCGCAGGTGCACATGCTCCGGTCGTCCGGGAATGACCAGCGCCAGGCCGGCGACAAAGGTGATCATGCTGGCCCAGAGGAACGACGGCAGATCGCTGGTGCGGTCGTAAATCAGCAGTGTTGCCATCGGCACAACCATGCTGATGGCCAGGGTGATCAGGAAGATGCCGATGATGAAACCAATAGTCCGTAAGGTCGGCAACGCCATGAAATCCGCTCGGGCTGATAGGGAAGGGCGCCATTCTACCTGCGAGGCGGGGCATGTAAACCGGCACCCCGGCAGCGGATACCGCTAGAATAACCAGACATTTTTTTCAGGAGGTGGCCGATGCAGGCTCTCGACGCTTTGCTCAACCGTGTTTCCGTTCCGCGTTTGCTCGACCCGGCGCCCACCGCTGCACAACGCGAAGTGTTGTTTGCCGCAGCCATGCGCGCACCGGATCACGGGCATTTGCAGCCGTGGCGTTTTCTGACGGTCGAAGGCGCGGCGCGCGAGCAATTGGGCGAGATACTGGCAGAGGCGGCACGCCTGCAAGACGCCGATGTGCCTCAGGCCCTGGTGGACAAGGCGCGTAACGGCCCGCTGCGTGCGCCGTTGGTGGTCGTGGTGGTGGCGCGCGTGCAAGACCACGTCAAAGTGCCAAAGTCCGAGCAGTTGCTGGCCGCCGGTTGCGCAGCCCACTCTATCTTGCTGGCGGCTTATGCTCAGGGTATCGGCGCAGTGTGGCGTACCGGCGAGCTGGTCTATTCGGCGCATGTGGCCAAAGGGTTGGGTCTGGTGGAAGGTGAGGAGGTGATTGCGTTCCTTTATCTGGGCACCCCGCAGAACGAACCGCGTGTGGCCGGGAAAGTCGATCTTGCCGAGTTTGTCAGCGCCTGGTCGCCTGAGGCCTGAAGATCAAAAGATCGCAGCCTGCGGCAGCTCCTACATGAGTCCCCTGTAGGAGGGGCCGCCCCCTCTTCGAGGCCGCGCTGTCGCGCAAGGAACA
>CAYNGZ010000065.1:0-19895 GCA_964396695.1 uncultured Pseudomonas sp. | reverse complement strand
CTGCTTGGGCGTCTTGCTCACCAGGTTCAGGCTGCCGCCGGCCGAGCCGCGACCACCGAAAGAGGAGTTGGGGCCCTTGCTGACTTCGATCGATTCGATATCGAAGATTTCACGGGACTGGCCGCCGGTATCACGCACGCCATCCAGGAAGGTATCGCTCTGGGCGTCGAAACCACGAATGAACGGACGATCGCCTTGCGGATTGCCGCCTTCACCGGCGCCAAAGGTGATGCCCGGGACGGTGCGCAGCGCATCTTGCAGCGAAGTGGCTGCGGTGTCCTTGAGCACTTGCTGCGGAACGACGGTGACCGAGCGCGGGGTATCGACCAGCGGCGCGGTGTACTTTTGCGAAGAGGCTTTTTCGACCTGGTAGGAGGTTGAGTCCTGGGCTTCACCGGTGACGCTGGTGGCATCGAGGGCAATCGCATTGCGCGGCGCTTTTTCGTCGGTATTTTGCGCGGCGAAAGCCATGTGACCGGCAGAGCTGGCGGTGATCGCTACGCCGATTGCAGAAGCGAGCAAGCGCGGTGTGCTGACCGGTGTTGGTTGTGGCTGGCGTGACATTGTGATTTCCCCTCCCCAGGATTTGAGGCCGCGGAATACAGGGTAAACACGTATCTATCTCAATTGAGATATATTGCTATTTGCATTGAATTTACATTCTTTACAGTTTTTTCTTACGGTTTTTGCCGACTCATCCGTCAGAGCGATTTTACATAGTTAATAAGAATCAATACCATTAGCGCTCCTTTGCCATCAGGTATCGTCCCATGCTGCTGCATATTTCCGGCTTGTTCTCCCGCGAAGAGGTGCAGCGTATTCGCGAGGCTCTGGAGCAGGCCGACTGGGCGGATGGCAAGATCACCGCAGGCTTTCAGTCGGCCAAGGCCAAGCACAACCTGCAACTGCCGGAGGGTCACCCGCTGGCCCAGGAAATCGGTGCGGCGATGCTTGAACGGTTGTGGAAAAATCCGCGATTCATGTCAGCGGCGTTACCACACAAAGTTTTCCCGCCACTGCTCAACTGCTACACCGCCGGTGGCAGTTTCGACTTTCATATCGACAACGCCGTGCGCCAGCCCAAGGGCAGCATCGAGCGCGTGCGCACCGACCTGTCGTCCACGCTGTTTTTCAGCGACCCGGACGAGTACGACGGTGGCGAGCTGGAGATCCAGGACACGTTCGGCACTCAACGCGTGAAATTGCCGGCCGGCGACCTGGTGCTTTATCCGGGCACCAGCCTGCACAAAGTCAACGCGGTCACTCGTGGTGCGCGGTATGCGTCGTTCTTCTGGACCCAAAGCCTGGTCCGCGAAGACAGCCAGCGCGCCTTGCTGTTCGAGATGGACGAGGCAATCCAGCAACTGACTCAGGACATGCCGGATCACCCGTCGCTGATCCGCCTGACCGGCACCTATCACAACCTGCTGCGTCGCTGGGTCGAGGTTTAACCGTGAGCTATCGACTGCGCCGCGAGGAAGTCCTCAACGGCGATCAACTCAGCGCGATGCTCGCCGAGAGCCCGGCCCGCGCAGCTCAGGCAATCCTGATCGCCGCCAAGGCCGGGATCCTCGACGGCCAGGCCTTGCTCGGTCAGATCCTGCTCGAAGGGCAGGGCATCGCCAAGGACCCGGCATTGGCCTTGCGCTGGTTCGAAATTGCCGCCAGCGGTGGACATCTGATGGCGCGCAACATGCTCGGTCGTTGCCATGAGCGCGGTTGGGGCTGCGAGGCCAATGCCCGCGTGGCGGCACGGCATTATCGTCTGGCTGCCGAAGCGGGGCTGGACTGGGGGTTGTACAACTACGCCAATTTGCTTGCGACCGGTCGTGGTGTGGTTGAGGACCAAACGCAGGCGTTGGCCTGTTATCGCCGCGCCGCTGGAATGGGCCACGCCAAGTCGATGAACCTGCTGGGGCGTTATCTGGAGGAGGGGCGGTACTGCCCGGCGGATTTTCTGGCCGCAGTGGACTGGTATCGACGTTCGGCGGAGGGCGGGGACTTTCGCGGGCAGTTCAGTTATGCGGCGGTGCTGGCCGACGAAGGGAATATCGCCGAAGCGCTGGTCTGGTTGCGCAAGGCACTGGCCGGTGGGAATCTGAATTTTCTGCGGGTAGCGAGTCAGTCGCTGTCGAACGCTGTGAATCCGCACATTCGCGAGTTGGCCATCGATTACGCACAGCGCTGTGTCGAATTGGACACCAAGCCAAACCATCTGTAACGCCCGACATCATCCACCGTAGGAGGGCGTATTTCCAGGTACAAAAAAGCCCATGACGAGTCATGGGCTTTTTGATTCCGGCGATCTGCGTTTACACGTAGAACGACTTCAGCGGCGGGAAGCCATTGAACTCAACGGCGCTGTAGCTGGTGGTGTACGCGCCGGTGGACAGCCAGTACAGGCGGTCACCGATGGCCAGGTTCAGTGGCAGGCCGTACTTGTAGTTCTCGTACATGATGTCGGCGCTGTCGCAGGTTGGGCCGGCGATCACCACTTCTTCCATCTCGCCTTTCTTCTCGGTCCAGATCGGGAACTTGATGGATTCGTCCATGGTTTCGATCAGGCCGGAGAACTTGCCCACATCGGTGTACACCCAGCGCTCGACGGCGGTGCGGGATTTACGCGCGACCAACACCACTTCACTGACCAGGATGCCGGCGTTGGCGATCAGCGAACGGCCTGGTTCGAGGATGATTTCCGGCAGGTCGTCACCGAAGTCTTCCTTGAGGAAACGGATGATTTCTTCGGCGTAGGTTTCCAGGCTGTTGGTGCGGGTGATGTAGTTGGCCGGGAAGCCGCCGCCCATGTTGATCAGCTTCAGGTGGATGCCGTCTTCTTCTTTCAGGCGTTCGAAGATCACTTTGACCTTGGCGATCGCCGCGTCCCAGACGCTGATGTCGCGCTGCTGCGAGCCAACGTGGAAGGAGATGCCGTAAGGCACCAGGCCCAGGTCGCGGGCGAGGATCAGCAAGTCCATGGCCATGTCGGTCTGGCAGCCGAATTTACGCGACAAAGGCCAGTCGGCCGTGGTCGAGCCTTCGGTCAGGATGCGCACATAGACTTTCGAGCCCGGTGCCGCCTTGGCGATGTTGCGCAGGTCGGCTTCGGAGTCGGTGGCATACAGACGCACGCCCTTGTCGAAGAAGTAGCGAATGTCCTTGGATTTCTTGATGGTGTTGCCATAGCTGATGCGGTCCGGGCTCACGCCGCGGCCCAGCACTTTGTCCAGCTCGTAGATCGAAGCGATGTCGAAGCTCGAGCCTTTCTCTTTGAGCAGGTCGATGATCTCGACAGCCGGGTTGGCCTTGACCGCGTAGTAAACCTTGGCGAACTCGAAACCGGCACGCAGGTCGTCATAGGCCTGGGCAATCATAGCGGTGTCGATCACCACGAACGGGGTTTCTTGCTTGTCGGCGAAGGCCTTCATTTTCTGAAAGGTTTCGCGCGCGAAATAGTCTTCGACCTGGATCGACATACTTGGGAGCTCCTACTGGCAAACGTTGGTAATCAATGGGTGCAAATGAACGTCCTCCGTATCCCCACTTTGGTTCGCCTACTTCCCAAGGCATTGCCGCCGAAAGCAAAAAGGCCATCCAGGTCATTTGAAAGCTACTGCGTGCTGTGCGCCTTCGGCGCTACGCTAGCAATACTGCGTTGGGAAGAGGCTCGGAATGCTCATTTACAATCAGTAGACTCCGCTTTCTCGCCTCTTCCCGCCTTGTCTTGCCTGCGCTCGCTACGCTTTCAAAAGACCTGGAACTGTTTCCCTTGGCCTTGCTGTCTCGTCGTCAGTACTTGAGCCGGATGGATCGTTTCCAGCATGGACGTTCGGCGCGAACTTTAGGGCGTGAGGGCTGTGAGATCAACAAAAAATGTCGCGTTTTTGCACGCTTCCGTCGTGCGGCCCTGGTCAATCACTTATCTAACCGACCCGGATGACAGGTTGATGTTCCCTGAGCGGGTGTAATAGGCGGGATTTGCCGACGGATCGCGTTGCTTCAATGGCGGGCGCGGCACCGTTTCGTCGGGCTGACAGGTCGGTTTTCGAGTCCTGTGTGCTCAACGGTTCGGTTCCGGGTTCAACTTGGGCTATAATCGCGGCCCTTTTTTTGAATCACCTGCCAGGCGATTTCCCATGACCAAACAGGCCGCCGAAGTCGCGAAACGCCGCACTTTCGCCATTATTTCCCACCCCGATGCGGGTAAGACCACCATCACCGAGAAGCTGTTGCTGATGGGCAAGGCGATTGCGGTTGCCGGTACGGTGAAGTCTCGCAAGTCCGACCGCCATGCCACCTCCGACTGGATGGAAATGGAAAAGCAGCGGGGTATTTCCATTACCACGTCGGTCATGCAGTTCCCGTATCGCGATCACATGATCAACCTGCTCGACACCCCGGGCCACGAAGACTTCTCCGAAGACACCTACCGCACCCTGACAGCGGTGGACTCGGCGCTGATGGTGCTCGACGGCGGTAAGGGCGTAGAGCCACGGACCATCGCTCTGATGGACGTTTGCCGTCTGCGTGACACGCCGATCGTCAGCTTCATCAACAAACTCGACCGTGACATCCGTGACCCGATCGAACTGCTCGACGAAATCGAAGCCGTCCTGAAGATCAAGGCCGCACCGATCACCTGGCCGATCGGCTGCTACCGCGATTTCAAAGGCGTGTATCACCTGGCCGGCGACTACATCATTGTCTACACCGCCGGTCACGGTCACGAACGCACCGAAACCAAAATCATCGAGAAGCTCGACTCCGACGAAGCCCGGGCGCATCTGGGTGACGAGTACGAGCGCTTTCTCGAACAGCTGGAACTGGTGCAGGGCGCCTGCCATGAATTTGATCAGCAGGCGTTCATCGACGGTCAACTGACCCCGGTGTTCTTCGGTACTGCACTGGGTAACTTCGGGGTCGATCACGTCCTCGACGCCGTGGTCGACTGGGCTCCGCGTCCGCTGCCGCGCGTGGCCAACGAGCGCACCGTGGAGCCGGTGGAAGAGAAGTTCACAGGCTTCATCTTCAAGATCCAGGCGAACATGGACCCGAACCACCGCGACCGCATTGCCTTCATGCGCATTTGTTCCGGCAAGTACGAGAAAGGCATGAAGATGCGTCACGTGCGTACTGGCAAGGACGTACGGATCGGCGACGCGCTGACCTTCTTCTCCTCCGAACGTGAGCAGCTTGAAGAAGCCTTTGCGGGCGACATCATCGGTCTGCACAACCACGGCACCATCCAGATCGGCGACACCTTCAGCGAAGGCGAAACCCTGGGCTTCACCGGTATCCCGCACTTCGCCCCGGAACTGTTCCGCCGCGTACGTCTGAAGGACCCGCTCAAATCCAAGCAACTTCGCCAGGGCTTGCAGCAGCTGGCCGAAGAGGGCGCGACCCAGGTGTTCTTCCCGGAACGCAGCAACGACATCATCCTCGGCGCCGTCGGTGTGCTGCAGTTCGATGTGGTCGCCAGTCGTCTGAAAGAGGAATACAAGGTCGAGTGCTCTTATGAGCCGATCACGGTCTATTCCGCACGCTGGGTCGATTGCAGCGACAAGAAAAAGTTTGAGGAATTCTCCAACAAGGCTGTGGAAAACCTGGCGTTGGACGGCGGCGGTCACCTGACCTACCTGGCCCCGACCCGGGTCAACCTGGCCCTGATGGAAGAGCGCTGGCCGGACGTGAAATTCCGCGCGACGCGTGAGCATCACTAAGCGCCGAACTGCTACGCCCAAAGCCCCGACGCGAAAGCCTCGGGGCTTTTTTATGGGAACGAGCATTTTGGTATATCGATTATTCCAAACCTGTCTTTTGGCAAAACGCAATTGGCGACCATCGTTAGTGTCCTATCTGGTCAATCCCGTATATCCAGACTAGATTTCAGACAGTGCTACGGTCGTTGGGTGTTCGATCCGCAGCTACCCGAGATTCACCTACGAAAGGATGGAATCAGCTATGAGCATTTTTCAACGCATGGTTTTACTGATCAAAGTGCTGGTGCTGCTGTCGGTGGGCACTTCGGCAGCGTGGGCGAGCAGCGGCGCGGTGCAGGATCAGGGTTTCTGGGCAGCAAAAAGTGTGCAGGGCAGTGGTTTGATGGTTGCCAAGGGCGAATCCGAGCCTGGTGATCAGGATCAAGGTGGCAGCAAAGGTGACGATGACTCGACCACCGACGATAGCGAAGACGATACCCAGGGTTAAAAAAGAAAACCCCTCCCGCCTGACTGATGCGCAATCGAAGAAGGAGGGGGTTGGTTAACACGTTTCAAAAAACGCCCCGAGAGGGCGCTTTTTCATACCCGGCTTATACGACGAATTGCTCGGCGTAATGGCAGGCCACCTGGCGGGTGTCAAGCAGGCGCAGGGCCGGCTCTTCTTTGTTGCACCGTTCGGTGGCGTACGGGCAACGCTTGTGGAAAGCGCAGCCGGACGGCGGGTTCAGCGGGTTCGGCAGTTCGCCGACGATCTTGATTTTAGGCTTGGTCGGATCCGGGTGGATCGTCGGTGTGGCCGACAGCAGGGCCTGGGTGTACGGGTGCAGCGGACGGGTGTAGATGTCTTCTTTCGGGCCCATTTCCACCGGGCGGCCGAGGTACATCACCAACACCTGATCGGCGACGTGACGCACCACCGCCAGGTTGTGGGAGATGAACACGTAGGCAGTGTTGAACTGTTGTTGCAGATCCATGAACAGGTTCAGCACCTGAGCCTGGATCGACACGTCCAGTGCCGAGGTCGGTTCGTCCGCGACCAGCACTTTGGGTTGCAGCATCATGGCGCGAGCCAAGGCGATCCGCTGGCGCTGGCCACCCGAGAACATGTGCGGATAACGCTGGTAGTGTTCAGGACGCAAGCCGACCTGTTTCATCATCGCCTGGACTTTTTCACGACGTTCGGCCGCGGAAAGCGTGGTGTTGATCAGCAACGGTTCGGCCAGCTGATCGCCGATTTTCTGCCGTGGGTTGAGCGAGGCGTAAGGGCTCTGGAACACCATCTGCACGTCTTTGCGCAGCTGTTTGCGTTCGGCCTTGTTGGCGCCGGCCACTTCTTGCCCGGCGATTTTCAACGAGCCGGAAGACGGTTCTTCGATCAGCGTCAGGGCGCGGGCCAGGGTCGACTTGCCGCAGCCGGATTCGCCTACGACAGCGAGGGTCTTGCCGGCTTCGAGTTCGAACGACACGCCGTTGAGGGCGCGTACGGTCGCATGGCCCTTGAACAGGCCGCGGGAGACTTCGTAGTGACGGGTCAGGTCACGGGCGGTGAGAACGACGGCCATTACGCCACCTCCTGATTCAAGGGATAGAAGCAGCGGGCGAGGCTGTTGCTTTTCGGGTCCAGCGCTGGACGTTGTTGACGGCAGCTGTCCTGCACGTACGGGCAGCGCGGCGACAGCAGGCAGCCTTGCGGACGGTCATAACGGCCGGGAACGATGCCCGGCAGCGTGGCCAGGCGCGAGGAGCCCAGGCTGTGCTCGGGAATGGCCTTGAGCAGCGCTTCGCTATACGGGTGTGCCGGAATGTCGAACAACTGCGGCACCTGACCGACTTCTACCGCTTGACCTGCGTACATTACGCACACGCGCTGAGCGGTTTCGGCAACCACCGCCAGGTCGTGGGTGATCAGCACCAGGCCCATGTTCTGCTCTTTTTGCAGCGCCAGCAGCAGGTCCATGATCTGCGCCTGGATCGTTACGTCCAGCGCGGTGGTTGGTTCGTCGGCGATCAGCAGTTTTGGTTCGCCGGCAATCGCCATGGCAATGGCCACACGTTGGCTCATACCGCCGGACAGTTGATGCGGGTAGGCGTCCATACGGCTTGCAGCGCCCGGGATTTCGACCTTTTCCAGCAATTCGATGGCGCGTTTGCGCGCAGCCTTGCCGGACATTTTCAGGTGCAGGCGCAGCACTTCTTCGATCTGGAAACCGACGGTGTAGCTCGGGTTCAGTGCGGTCATCGGGTCCTGGAAAACCATGGCCAGGTCTTTACCGACGATTTGCCGACGTTGGCGAGCGCTGAGCTTGAGCATGTCCTTGCCGTCGAAGCTGAGGGCATCGGCGGTGACGATGCCGGGATGCTCGATCAGGCCCATCAGCGCCATCATGGTCACGGACTTGCCGGACCCCGACTCGCCAACGATGGCCAAAACTTCGCCCTTGTCCACTTTCAGGTCGAGGCCATCGACCACTGGAACGGCATTCTTGTCGCCGAAGCGAACGTTGAGATTCTTGATTTCCAACAGTGACATTTGAATCTCCTCAGGCGGCGTTCTTGAGTTTCGGGTCCAGCGCATCGCGCAGGCCGTCGCCCATCAAGTTGATTGCCAGCACGCTGAGCAAAATGGTCAAACCAGGCAGGCTGACAACCCACCAGGCGCGTTCGATGTAGTCGCGAGCCGAAGCCAGCATGGTGCCCCACTCAGGGGTTGGCGGTTGTACGCCAAGACCGAGGAAGCCCAGTGCCGCGGCATCGAGAATCGCCGAGGAGAAGCTCAGGGTTGCCTGAACGATCAGCGGCGCCATGCAGTTGGGCAGCACGGTGATGAACATCAGGCGTGGCAGACCGGCACCGGCCAGGCGCGCAGCGGTCACGTAGTCGCGGTTCAGCTCGCCCATCACCGCTGCGCGGGTCAGACGAACGTAGGACGGCAGGGACACGATAGCGATGGCGATCACGGTGTTGATCAGGCCTGGGCCGAGGATGGCGACGATCGCCACAGCCAGCAGCAGGGACGGCAGGGCCAGCATGATGTCCATCAGACGCATGATGGTCGGGCCGAGCACGTGCGGGAAGAAACCGGCGAACAGACCCAGCAGGATCCCCGGAATCAGCGACATGACCACCGACGACAAGCCGATCAGCAAGGACAGGCGCGAACCGTGGATCAGACGCGACAGCAGGTCGCGACCCAGTTCATCGGTGCCGAGCAGGAACTGCATCTGCCCATTTTCCAGCCAGGCCGGCGGGGTAACCAGGAAGGCACGGTCTTGCTCGCTCGGCTTGTGAGGTGCAACCCACGGAGCGAAAATGGCGCAGAAAATCACCAGCAGCATGAACATCAGGCCGGCGACGGCACCTTTGTTCTTGGAGAAGGCCTGCCAGAACTCTTTGTACGGCGACGGATACAGCAGGCTTTGATCGACTGCTACGGCGGTAGTTGGAGTACTCATGCGTAGGGTCTCAGCGCTGGTGACGGATGCGTGGGTTTGCGAAGCCATAAAGAATATCCACTACAAAGTTGACCAGAATCACCAGGCAGGCGATTAACAGGATTCCGTTTTGCACCACGGGGTAGTCCCGGGCGCCAATGGCTTCGATCAGCCATTTGCCGATACCGGGCCAGGAGAAGATGGTTTCGGTCAGGACCGCACCGGCCAGCAATGTGCCGACTTGCAGGCCGACCACGGTCAGTACCGGGATCAAGGCGTTGCGCAGGCCGTGAACGAACACCACGCGCGACGGCGACAGGCCTTTGGCCCGGGCGGTGCGGATGTAGTCTTCACGCAGGACTTCGAGCATCGAGGAACGGGTCATCCGGGCGATCACCGCCAACGGGATGGTGCCGAGCACGATGGCCGGAAGAATCAGGTGGTGCAGGGCGTCGAAGAACGCGCTGGTGTCATTGGCCAGCAGGGTGTCGATGAGCATGAAGCCGGTTCTTGGCTCGATGTCGTACAGCAGGTCGATCCGCCCGGACACCGGGGTCAGGCCCAGGGACACCGAGAAGAACATGATGAGGATCAGGCCCCACCAGAAGATCGGCATCGAATACCCGGCGAGGGAGATGCCCATGACCCCGTGGTCGAACAGGGACCCTCGCTTCAGCGCCGCGATCACCCCGGCCAATAGCCCGAGAACGCCCGCGAACAGCAGGGCCGCCGAGGACAGTTCCAGGGTCGCCGGGAACAGCGAAGTGAACTCGGTCCATACACTTTCACGGGTCCGCAGGGATTCACCCAGGTCGCCGTGGGCCAGTTTGCCGATGTAGTCCAGGTATTGGGCGTACAGCGGTTTGTTCAGACCAAGGCGTTCCATTGCCTGAGCATGCATTTCGGGATCGACCCGACGTTCGCCCATCATGACTTCCACCGGGTCGCCGGGAATCATGCGAATCAACGCGAAAGTCAGCAAGGTGATGCCGAAGAACGTAGGGATCAATAATCCCAGTCGGCGGGCAATAAAACTAAACATCTTCTGGTGTACCTCATCAGCCGGTCAGGCGTTCCCGGCAGCGTTGGGGTCAACGTTGCCGGGCGCTTTCTTATCTACTTCACTTGGGTGGTAGCGAAGTTGTTAGTGGTCAGGGGGCTAATGTGATAACCCTCGACGTTATTGCGCATAGCCGTAAACATTCGGGTGTGCGCCATGCTGATCCATGGCTGGTCCTGATTGAAAATAGCCTGCGCCTGTTCATAGAGCGCTGCACGTTCGGTCGGGTTTACTTTAGCCCGGGCTTCATCGATCAGCGTCTGGAACTTCTCATTACACCAGCGGGCGTAGTTTTCGCCGTTCTTCGCGGCTTCACAACTGAGCATAGGTGTCAGAAAGTTATCCGGGTCGCCGTTATCACCCGCCCATCCGGCAGACACCATATCGTGTTCACCGTTTTTGGCGCGCTTGAGCATTTCGCCCCATTCCATCACGCGAATGTCGAGCTTGATCCCGACCTTGGCCAGGTCCGCTTGCATCATTTGTGCGCCGAGCATCGGGTTCGGGTTGGTCGGACCGCCACCGTTACGGGTGAACAGGGTGAGCACGGTGCCTTCCGGCACGCCGGCTTCCTTGAGCAGGGCGCGCGCCTTGTCCAGGTCACGCTTCGGGTTTTGCAGGGTCTTGTTGTAACCCAGCAGGGTCGGTGGGTACGGGTTCACCGCCACCGAGGCATTGCCTTTGCCGAACAGCGCGTTGACGTAGGCTTCCTTGTCGAACGCGATATCGATGGCTTTGCGGACCCGCACGTCGCTCATGTACGTGTGGGTGGTGTTCATGGCGATGTACGAGACGGTCATCGCGTCCAATTCATCGACGTTCAGGTTGGTATCTTGCTTGATGCTCGGGATGTCATCCGGTTTCGGATACAGCGCGACCTGACACTCGTTGGCCTTGAGCTTTTGCAGACGCACGTTGTTATCGGTGGCGATGGCCAGGATCAGCGCCTCAGCCGGTGGCTTGCCACGGAAGTATTCCGGGTTGGCCTTGAAGCGAACCTGGGCATCCTTGGCATAACGCTGGAAGATGAACGGGCCGGTGCCGACCGGTTTGCTGTTCAGGTCGCCGGTCTTGCCGGCCTTGAGCAACTGGTCGGCGTACTCGGCGGGGTAGATCGAGGAGAAGGCCATGGCGATGTCCGCCAGGAATGGCGCTTCGCGGCGGGTCAGGGTGAATTTGACCGTGTTGTCGTCGACTTTCTCGACACTTTTAAGCAGCTCTTTGAAGCCCATGCTTTCAAAGTACGGGAAGCCCACGCTCGATTTCTTGTGCCACGGATGGTTCGGGTCCAGCTGACGCTGGAAGCTCCAGACCACGTCGTCGGCATTCATGTCGCGGGTCGGCTTGAAGTATTCGGTGGTGTGAAACTTGACGCCTTTGCGCAGGTGGAACGTGTAGGTCAGGCCGTCCTCGCTGATGTCCCAGGACTCGGCCAGTGCCGGAATCACTTCAGTGGTGCCGGGCTTGAAGTCCGCCAGACGGTTGAAGATGGTTTCGGCCACCGCATCGGCTGTGACTGCAGTTGTGTACTGGACCATATCGAAGCCTTCCGGGCTGGCTTCGGTACAGACCACCAAGGGTTTGGCCGAGGCGCCGATAGCGACACTCAGCAGCGTGGCGGCGATGGCCGCTTTTAAAGGAAGCATTTTCATCAATAACCCCTCTGCAATCAGTTGGACCAGAATCGCAGAACGGCCGACTCGTCACTGAGTCAGCCGCTCGACTGGCGTTTAGAGAATGTTGAATGGAACGGTGGTGACCAGACGGAACTCGTTGATGCTGCCGTCAGCCTGGTTTTCGCTCGCACGGTGTGCGGTGTAAGTCGCGCGAATCGTGGTGGCCTTGAGCGGGCCGCTCTGCACGGCGTAGGTAGCACCAATGCTGTATTCGTAGTGGTGTTCGCCGTCCATCGCCAGCACGCTGTTGTAGGCGCCGCCTTTGTAGTGAGTACCGTCGATACCCCAGCCACGAGCCTGGTAGATATTGAACTTCAGGCCTGGCACGCCGTATTCGGCCATGTTCAGACCATAGGCAATCTGGAAGGATTTCTCGTTCGGGCCGTTGAAGTCCGACAGCAGGGAGTTGGCCAGGTAGATGCCGTTGGTTTCGTGCAGGTAGTCGAAGTACTCGTCACCGACAATTTGCTGCCAGGAGAACGTCAGACTGTGGGCCTGGTGGGTCAGGCCGAACGACAGGGAGTAGGCATCGTTGTCGATCTTGCCGAGTTTGCTTTTGCCCGTGTCCTTGGTTTTGTAGTAGTTCAGGTCGCTGGTCAGGCTCAGCACCGAGCTGTCGCCCAATACATGGTTGGCGCCAAAGTAGTACTGGTTCCACATGTCCTCGGCCTGGGTGGCCCACAGGCTGGTTTTTACGCTGGTGAACGGCTGGTAAGTGATACCCGCGGTGTTCACGTGATCGACTTCGATGATGCTGTCGGAGTATTCGGAACGGAATTTACGCTGGCTCTCTTCGGTACGCGGAGAGTTGCGATCGAACGTGGCCAGGTCGAAGGCCAGGTTGTTTAGCTCTTCGCTGTGGATCGCCACACCTTCGAAGCTCGAAGGCAGGGCACGGTTTCCGATCACATCGACCATCGGGCTGCTGAAGTTCTGGCGACCAGCAGTCAGGGTGGTGTTGGAGATGCGAGCCTTGACGTTGGCCAGGCCCATTTTGCTCCACTGGTCTTGTGCATCGCCGCCTTCTTTGGTCAGGGTGCGGTTACCGCCCGCCTTTGGACGATCGCCCGGTGCGCCACCATTGCCGGCGGCCAGGTCCTTGCGGTCACGATCCAGAGCAATGGCGTTGTACGCCGCGACTTCAGTGCTGATACCGACAGTACCCTGGGTGAAACCGGAGTTGTACTTGACGATGGTGCCCTGGACCCAGTTGATACGGCGGTCGGTATCAAGCAACTGGCCGTCTTTGTTGTATTTGAACTTGCCACCACGCTGCAGTTGTTCGTTGGCATACCAGTTACGGGTTGTGCCGTCGAGCTTCTGACCTTCGACGAAGCCGGTGGCTTCGGACTGGGCGCTGGTGGTTTTGACCGTAACCGGGGTGAATTCCTGGCTCTGGGTTTCAGCGTAAGCCGTGGCGGTGACGCTGCTGATGGCCAAGGCCAATAACGCGGTGCTGCTCAGTTTCATGGATGAAGCTCCTTTCTTTCTTTTTTTAATGCCGGTCTTTTTTGGTGATCCGGCTATTTGGTTTAGAACTCATTCAAGCATCGCAAACGTTTGCATGTGGCGTATTCGCCGAATTAAGGCAACACCTTTGCGTGAGGGCGAAATTCGCCCCCAGGGTTCTGGCTAATCAGTTATTGGTCGATGCTGACACCCGAGAACACGTTACGGCCGAAGGGGCTGACCTTGAATCCTTCGACTTTGGCGCTCAACGGCTGGTTGACCGTCGAGTGGGCGACAGGGGTGATCGGCACTTGCTGCTTGAGCAATTGCTGAGCCTGCTTGTAAAGCACCGTGCGTTGCTCGCGGTCGGTGACAATCTTGGCTTGCTTGATCAGCGTATCGTATTGCGGGTCACACCCCATGGAGTAGTTGTTGCCGCCAATCGCGTCGCAGCTGTACAGGGTGCCCAGCCAGTTGTCCGGGTCCCCGTTGTCGCCGGTCCAGCCGATCAGGCTGATGTCGTGCTCGCCATTCTTGGTGCGCTTGATGTACTCGCCCCATTCGTAGCTGACGATCTTCACTTTCAGGCCGATTTTCGCCCAGTCCGACTGAAGCATCTCAGCCATCAGCTTGGCGTTCGGGTTGTATGGACGCTGCACGGGCATCGCCCAGAGAGTGATCTCGGTGCCTTCCTTGACCCCGGCGGCCTTGAGCAATTCCTTGGCTTTTTCCGGGTTGTAGGCGGCGTCCTTGATAGTTTCGTCGTAGGACCACTGGGTCGGTGGCATGGCGTTGACCGCCAGTTGGCCAGCGCCCTGGTACACCGCCTTGAGAATCCCTTGCTTGTTCACCGCCATGTCCAGTGCCTGGCGCACTTCGAGCTGGTCGAAGGGTTTATGCCTCACGTTGTAGGCGATGTAGCCAAGGTTGAAACCGGGCTTCTCGATCAGTTGCAGCTTGGGGTCGTTTTTCAGCGCATCGACATCGGCCGGGCGTGGGTGCAGGGTGATCTGGCATTCGTTTTTCTTGAGCTTCTGCACACGCACTGAGGCGTCGGTGTTGATGGCGAAAATCAGTTGGTCGAGCTTGACCCGGCTCGGATCCCAGTAGTGTTTGTTGCCGGTGTAACGGATGTTGGAGTCTTTCTGGTAGCTCTTGAACACGAACGGCCCGGTGCCGATCGGCTTCTGGTTGATATCGCTCGGCTTGCCGGACGCGAGCAATTGGTCGGCGTATTCGGCGGAGAGAATCGAGGCGAAACTCATGGCGATGTTTTGAATGAACGCGGCGTCTACCGAATTCAAGGTCATGACCACGGTCAACGGCCCGGTCTTCTCGACCTTGGCGATGTTCTTGTTCAGGCTCATCCCGTTGAAGTATGGGAACTCGGTCGGGTAAGCCTTGCGAAATGGGTGCTCGGTATCGAGCATGCGATTGAAGGTGAACAGCACGTCGTCGGCGTTGAAGTCTCGGCTCGGCGTGAAGTACTGGGTGGTGTGAAATTTCACCCCTTCGCGCAGGTGGAACGTGTACTTGAGGCCATCCTCGGAAATATCCCAACGGGTGGCCAGCCCCGGTACGACACGGGTGGCACCTTTTTCGAACTCGGCCAGCCGGTTGTACAGCGGTTCGGCGGCATCGTTGTCGGTCGCAGTGGTGTACTGCGCGGTGTCGAAACCCGCCGGGCTGCCTTCGGAGCAAAACACCAGGCTGTTATTGGCGGCCTGGCTGATTGACGTGGCGGCCAACAGACCGGTGCCCAGCAATGCGGATAAAACCAAAGTATGGCGCATAACGCTCCCTCTCTTTTTAGGTGTCAAACAGTGAGTCGTCCCGTCCTGGGACGTGCAGACATCACTGATCCAAAGCCATGGGGTCAGCAGTTGCCAGCCGCAGCGAAAAAACGGCCGTACCCCGACGGTATGGGGCGAAGGTCAGGCGGTAAATGCGTAGGGCCTGAAAAACAGGTAGGAAAAGGCGACACGTCCGAAGCCCGCTGCAGTGGTCCGCAGTGGTTTGGGAAGTAGGCGAATTCCAGCTGTCTTGGTAGATCAGGCAACGGCGACATCAAGGACGTCGCCGTTGCAAAACCTTATTTGCTGATGCTGACGCCGTAGAAGGAGTTCAAGCCAAACGGGCTGATCTTGAAGTCCTGCACGTTGGCGCGCATGGGTTGGAACACCGTCGAGTGAGCGATAGGTGTCATTGGAACAGCATCTTTGAGGACGTGTTGCGCCTGTTTGTACAGTTCGGTGCGCTTGGCCTGATCGGTGGTGCGCTTGGCTTCTTTCACGATGCCGTCAAACTTCTTGTCACACCATTTGGAGAAGTTGTTGCCCTGCAGCGAATCGCAGCCGAACAGCACGTTCAGCCAGTTGTCCGGGTCACCGTTATCGCCGCTCCAGCCAATCAGCATCGCGCCGTTTTCGCCGCCTTTGGAACGCTTGATGTACTCGCCCCACTCATAGGTCACGATCTTGGCCTTGATACCGATCTTGGCCCAGTCGGACTGCAGCATTTCAGCCATCAGCTTGGCGTTAGGGTTGTAAGGACGTTGCACCGGCATCGCCCACAGGTTGATCTCGGTGCCTTCCTTGATGCCGGCTTCCTTGAGCAGCTCGCGGGCTTTCTCAGGGTTGTATGGCGCATCCTTGATGGTGGTGTCGTAGGACCACTGGGTCGGTGGCATGGCGTTGACCGCCAGTTGACCCGCACCCTGGTAAACCGAGTCGATGATCTGCTTTTTGTTGACGGCCATGTCCAGTGCCTGACGCACTTTCAGTTGAGCCATCGGGTTCGGCTGATCGCTGCCCTTGATCTTGTCCATCACGTTGTAGGCGATGTAACCCAGGTTGAAACCAGCCTGGTCAGGCACCTTCAGAGACTTGTCTTCTTTCAGCGCCTTCAGGTCAGCCGGACGTGGGAACAGGGTGATCTGGCACTCGTTCTTCTTCAGCTTCTGGATACGCACCGACGGGTCGGTGGTGATGGCGAAGATCAGGTTGTCGATCTTGACGTCGTCAGGCTTCCAGTAGTCCTTGTTCCCGGTGTAGCGGATGTTGGAGTCTTTCTGGTAGCTCTTGAACACGAACGGACCAGTGCCGACCGGCTTCTGGTTGATATCGGCGGCTTTGCCTTCCTTGAGCAACTGGGCAGCGTACTCGGCGGACTGGATGGACGCGAAGCTCATGGCCATGTTCTGGATGAACGCGGCATCAACTTCCTTGAGGGTGAACTTGACGGTGTGATCGTCGACTTTATCGATCTTGGTGATATTGGTGTCCATCCCCATGTCCGTGAAGTACGGGAACTCGGTGGGGTAGGCTTTGCGGAACGGCATGTCTTTGTCGATCATGCGATTGAAGGTGAACAGCACGTCGTCGGCGTTGAACTCACGAGTTGGCTTGAAATACGGCGTGGTGTGGAACTTGACGCCTTCACGCAGATGGAAGGTGTAAGTCAGGCCATCCGGGGAAATGTCCCAGCTGGTGGCCAGGCCAGGAACAACGGCGGTGCCGCCACGTTCGAACTGGCTCAGACGGTTGAACATGGTTTCTGCTGAGGCGTCGAAGTCGGTTCCGGTGGTGTACTGACCAGGATCGAAACCGGCCGGGCTCCCTTCGGAGCAAAACACCAGGTTAGTCGCAGCGGAGGCGAAAGGTGCGCTAGCTAACAGGCTGGCGCCGACTAAAAACGGAATGACCGCGTGTTTAAGCATGGTGGCCTCATGATTTGTTGTCATTTTTGGAATTTGAGGACGACCTCGTGAGTCGACCTGCGGATACTTATGCAGGGCCCATACCCAATGCAAGATGCCGGGGAGCTACAAGCCTTAAACAGTGGCACGAACGTACCTAAATGTCGCATATGTATAAAAGTTGACGCATTTGATCGTTTGCAGTCGTTTTTTCCGGTGCAAACGACGCACCATAGAGGTGCGACCGGGGCGTTTGACGCACCCGGCCGGAGCGCGGTGTTACTTATTTATACCCACGCCATAAAAGGGTGTGAGGCCGAACGGACTGATTTTGAAGTCTACGACTTCCTTGCGCAGTGGCTGGAACACCGTCGAGTTCGCAATCGGCGTGATAGGTACCTGATCCTTAAGGATTTGCTGTGCCTGTTGGTACAGTTTGACCCGCTGCTGTTTGTCCGTGGACACCTTGGCCTGCTGGACCAATGTGTCGTAAGCCGGGTCGCACCACTTGGCGTAGTTGCTACCTTTCACCGCGGCGCAGCTGTAGAGCACGCCGAGCCAGTTGTCCGGGTCGCCGTTGTCGCCGGTCCAGCCGTAGATCATCGCGTCGTGTTCGCCGTTCTTGGCGCGCTTGATGTACTCGCCCCATTCATAGCTGACGATGTTGGCCGTGATACCGACCTTGGCCCAGTCCTGCTGGATCATCTGTGCCGACATCCGCGCATTCGGGTTGGACGCACGCTGCACGGTCATCGCCCACAAATTGATGGTGGTACCGGGTGCAACCCCCGCTTCCTTTAGTAGCGCCTTTGCCTTGGTCGGGTCGTAGGGCGCGTCCTTGATGTTCGGGTCATACGACCATTGCGCCGGCGGCAGGGCGTTCTGCGCCAGTTGCCCGGCGCTTTGATAGACGGCCTTGATGATCGCGGGCTTGTCGATCGCCATGTCCAGCGCCTTGCGGACCTTGAGTTGATCCAGTGGCGGGTGGGTCACGTTGTAGGCCAGGAAGCCGAGGTTGAAGCCGGCTTGCTTGAGTACCTGCAGGTTTGGGGCCTGCTCCATCACTTCGATGTCGGCCGGGCGCGGGTAACCACTGACCTGGCACTCGCCGGTCTTGAGTTTTTGCAGACGCACGGCGGCGTCCGGGGTGATCGAGAAAATCAGGTTGTCGAGTTTCACGTCCTCGGGTTTCCAGTAGGCGCGGTTGGCGCTGTAGCGGATCTGCGAGTCCTTCTGATAACGCTTGAACACAAAGGGACCGGTGCCGACCGGCTTCTGGTTGAGGTCAGAGGCTTTGCCCTCCTTGAGCAACTGCGCGGCATACTCGGCAGACTGGATTGATGCGAAGCTCATCGCCAGGTTCTGCACAAACGCGGCGTCAATGTTGTTCAGACTGAAGCGCACCGTATGCTCGTCGAGCTTGTCGACACTTTTGATCGTGGTGTTCAGGTCCATGTCGGTGAAGTACGGCGACTCGGTGGGGTAGGCCTTGCGAAACGCATTCTCGGGGTCGAGCAAGCGCTGGAAGGTGAACAGCACATCGTCCGCATTGAAATCGCGGCTAGGCGTGAAGTAGTCGGTGGTGTGAAATTTCACCCCGTCGCGCAGGTGGAAGGTGTAGGTCAGGCCGTCCCTGGAGATCTCCCAACTCGTCGCCAGTCCCGGCTCGACTTCGGTGCCGCCCCGTTTGAATTGAGTCAGACGGTTGAACACCGTTTCGGCCGACGCATCGAAATCCGTGCCGCTGGTGTACTGGCTCGGGTCGAACCCGGCAGGACTGGCTTCGGAGCAGTAGACCAAGGTGGTCGCTGCCTGGGCGAATGGGGGGAGGGTGGCGAGGGTGAGGGCAAGCAGAAGCGGTTTGACGGTGGTTCTATCCATGGAGTCCCCGAGGGTTTGGCAGCAGCTTTTTCTCGAGAGTAGCGTTGTTGATGAGCGGCGAGGAAATATCCGTTTGTTAGGGGGACCCCTCTGTTTGGGCATACACAGGCCACTGTCAAACGGAGCCGCCACCCATCCGTTACCGACATTTACGGTAACAACACGGTTCGCTCCTACAAAAAGCGCTGTCAGCCCAAGGCATGAGGACGAATGTTCCGACGAGTTGTGGCGGTTGCGCTGGGTTTGGGGCTGCGCCTAACCTTTTGCTGTCGCTGCAAATCAGCGATCAGGTGTGGAAACCTGGAATCTCAGTAGGCGTCTAGCCTCACCACCGCAACCGTTGCCGATGTATTCTCTCGTCTGCAAAAAAGCGTCATGGCGGCTGTGCGTGGGCAGACTTCGGTCTGACCGGGGTCCTACTGTCCCGTTTTCCACCCCACGTATAGCCGCCACCTATTTGCCGTGTGGAAATGGCAAAAGATGGCTCCCATTTGCGAGTAAGGAGCATCTGCATGGACAAGTTAATCCCCGATCCCCCCGCCCCAGACGACGTTTCCCCCTACCAATCCCTCAATTCCAAAAAGCTTCACGATGCTGCCCACCGGGCGCTGGATCACTACCTGAAACCGACGCTCGCCAAACTGCGCTTCAGTGATTTGCGTTCTGATCGGTTATTTAGTGTCGCTCCTGATGTGGGCACTGAAAGCCTGTTGGCCAACGCCTCGGAAGATCTGGCCTCGGTGAAAGTCATGGCCGCCGACCTGGCGTTCGAGATCGAAGGTTCGCGGCGCAATGTGGCGCTGGCGATTTGTCGACTGGTGGATGGGGTGCAATTGCTGGTGGACAGGGCGCTGGATGATTTTGATGTGCCGGAGCCTGCGGAGTACCAGGTCAAGTAGGATGATGATCATTCCCACGCGGGAGCATCACTAGTGTCCGGTAAAAATGTTTCATAGCTGAAGGCTGCCTTGGGCAGTCTTC
>CAYNGZ010000064.1:0-20309 GCA_964396695.1 uncultured Pseudomonas sp. | reverse complement strand
GACTGGCAGCCGGTGATGCCCTACCTCGCCGAGCTGAAACCCGGCTCGGCGTTCCTTGAATGGATTGCCGAAACCGACGCCGAAGACTGGGGCTGGCTGGCGGTTTCCAGCAGTGCGCCAGACGTGGTGTTCGAGCACCTGCGCAGCCTGACCCAGGTGCGCATGCCAGACGGGGCCGAGGTGTTTTTCCGCTTCTGGGACGGTCGGCATATCTACCCGATCCTTGAGGGCCTCGGCGCCGGGGCCGGTGAAGTTCTGCCGGTGTTCGATCGTTATCTGATCAATGGCCAGCCTCTGGAAGTCGGCGTCCGGGGCGTGCCGCCGGCCCAGGCATGGCCGTGGTGGGAGGTGCCGCAGGGGTTGCTTGACCAGCTGACAGCCAACGACCCGACGACGCTGATCGACAACCTGATGCAATGGCTGAGCGAGGAACGCCCAGACATTTACGCCGCCTACCCCGAGAGCAACCTGAGGCACAAAGTCGCCCGTTTCGTGCGCCGCCCCGATGCTCCAAACCCTCTTAATGAAGCACTGCTAAACCACCTGATTCTGGAGCAAGGCTGATGGATCGCGTTGCCTACGTCGACAACCAACTGAGTACCTTCAAGGACAGCCTGACGCTGTACCGCGAACAAACCCAAACCTGGTACGCCAAAGCGGCCGACAAGGTCAGCCGGGCGACCGACATGCCCTCGCTGCTGGGCATGGAACGGGTGCTCAAGGTCGGGAACACCAGCAAATCGGTCACCATGACCGACGGTGACTTCTCGAGCGTGGCCCAGTGCCCGCTCAAGGGGCCGCTGCTGATCGAAAGCAAATTCGAATCGGTCTATGACATCCCGATCGGCGACATCGAAGTTGAAATCGTTGCGGTGGAAGGCGGTGCGGTCAGCAAAGTCAAACTCGATGCGCAAGGTAAGGCGAGCTGGACGGGCGGCGTTCCCGGCAAGTTCTACAAGATCCGTGTTCACAATGAAGTGACACCGGCGCAAATCGACACCTTGTTCAAATCCTATGACGGCCTGACCGGTCAGCTGGAAGGGTTCCTGCGCAAAGAGTGGGCAGGTTTCAGACCTCAATGGGCGACCCAGTCCGCTTCGTCTGCCGCCATGGCCGTCGGCAACGGCATCCTGGAAGGTGGTTGGGAAGCGATCAAAGGTGTCTGGGACGGCATCAGCCTGGTTCTCAAAATCCTGCAGAAGCCCGAAGACTTCAAGAAAGAACTCGGAGCGGGTTTCGAAAAGCTGGAGAAGTTGGCCAAGGACGCACCCGACGTCATGAAAAAGGCCATGTTGCTTGCCAGCGACGAGGCGGCTCTGTTCCTGCTGGTACGCAGCGCCCTCATCTGGCTGGCCGGCTTGCCGCCGACTCAGATGGCTGGCAAAGCCGCGAAAGTGGCCACGGCAGCCGTCGTCGGGATTGCGATCGACATCGTGATTTCGGTGGTGCTGACCATTGCGGCGGAAGGCACCGGGGTCATTTACCTCGCCGCACGGCTGAAAAAATACGGCGAAATCGTCATCAAGGCCGTGACCGGTTTTGTCGAGTCCGTATTCAAGATCATCAAAGGCTTCATGGAGTACGTGGAGAAATACACCGCTGTTGCAGCGCGTGGTGTCACGGCCCAGATGAAGAAAGGTTTGGCGCAGCTGCGTTTTGACGGCAAGCGCAACTCGACACTGGAAAAAGCGGAAAAGCCCCATCACGACGCGTCCAAACAGTCGAAAAACCCCGACGAAAAAAACGCCACTTGCGCCAAGAAAACCTGCACCAACGGCTGCCCGGTTTCCATGGTCACCGGTGAAGAACTGCTGACCCTGACCGATGGCCAGCTCAACGGCCTGCTGCCCTTCGAGTGGACTCGCCTCTACCGCACCAGCGCCGCGGAAATCGATTGCGGCCTCGGCTACGGCTGGAGCCACGCGCTGGCGCAACGGGTCGATATCGCGGGCGACGACGTGGTCTGGACCGACCACGAAAACCGTATCACCACGTTCCCGCTGCCGAGTGTGCAACGCCCGGCCATTACCAACAGCCTGTCGGAAGCGGCGATTTTCCTCGGCGACGATCCGTCCGAGCTGATCCTGACTCAAGCCGGCGAACGCGCCCGCTTCTTCCACTTTCGCTACAACAGCAAAGGCGCGACGCTGATCGCCATCAGCGACGATTATGGCAATCGCCTGCACATCACCCGCGACATTCACGGGCGCATCAAACGGGTCGATAACGGTGCCGGTCGCTCCTTGCTGCTGCGCTACGACCGCAAGCACATCATCGCCGTCGACTATCAGCAGTTCAGCCCGGCGGACAATCTGGAAGAGGCCTGGAGCACCGTTCAGACCCTCGTCACCTATGGCTATGACGCACAGCAACGTCTGATCGAGGCAAAGAACGCGGCCGGCGAAGCCGAGCGCTACGCCTACAACGATCAGAACGTGATTCTTGAGCGGCAACTGGCCGGCGGCGCAAGTTTCTATTGGGAATGGGAAAAGGAAGGCAAGTCAGCGCGCTGCATCCATCACTGGGCGAGTTTCTCGCAGATGGACGCACATTACGTCTGGGATGACAAAGGCAGCGTTACCGTCACCAACGCGGACGGCAGCGAAGAGGTCTACACCCACGACGATCAGGCGCGGCTGGTCAGCAAAGTCGATCCGGACGGTGCCGAACACCTCAAGGCCTACGACGAAAAAGGTCGTTTGATTGCAGAGAAAGATCCACTCGGCGCGGTGACCGAATACCAGTACAACGAAGCTGGCCGACTGGTCGCGGTAATCCCGCCGGAAGACGCACCGACCACTTACGAGTACTACAACGGTTTTGTCCGCGTGGTAAACCGGGGTCAGGCGACCTGGAAATACTGGCGCAACGACCAAGGCGACATCACCGAACAAGTCGACCCGGACGGCAACTCCACCCACTACAGCTACGACCGCCAGGGCCGCCTGCTGGAAATTCGTCACCCGGATGGCAGCCGCCATCAACTGGGCTGGAACAACCTTGGCCAATTGCTCGAAGAGCGCCTGCCCGATGGCGGCCAGCGCAAATACCGCTACGACGCCTTGGGCCGGCAGATCACTCGCCAGGAAGAAAGCGGCGCCATCACCCAGTACCAATGGGACAACGCCAACCGCCTCGCGCAAATCACCCTGCCCGGTGGCGCCACTCGTGCCTTCAGCTACAACCCTTATGGCCGGGTCACTGCCGAACGCGATGAGCTGGGCCGCGTCACCCGCTACGAATACGCCGATGGCCTGCACCTGGTCAGCCGCCGCATCAACCCGGACGGCAGCCAACTGCGTTATCGCTACGACAACTCGCGCCTGCTGCTCAGCGAGATCGAAAACGAACGCGGCGAGCACTACCACCTCGATTACTACCCGAACGGCCTGATCCAGCAGGAAACCGGCTTCGATGGGCGCCGCACCGCGTACGAATACGACCTCAACGGCCAACTGCTGAAGAAAACCGAATTCGGCGACGACGGCAGCGAACTGGTCACCGAATACCAGCGCGACGCCGCGGGCCGCTTGCTGGTGAAAACCCTGGCCGATGGCGAGGAAATTCACTACCGCTACGACGCTCTCGGTCGCCTGGTAAACGTTGACGACGGTCACTGGCCGCTCGCCTACGAGTACGACCTGCAAGATCGCCTCATCACCGAACACCAGGGGTGGGGCACCCTGCGCTATGAATACGACTCCGTTGGCCAACTGAAACACTGTCGCCTCCCGGACGGCAGCAAGCTTGATTACCGCCACCAACGCGGCGGTCAGTTGAGCAGCATCGACCTCAACGGCTCGCGTCTGACCACGCACCAGTTCAGCGCTGGCCGCGAACAGCAACGCCAGCAAGGGTTGTTGCTCAGCCAATACCAGTACGACGAACAAGGCCGGTTGCAGGCACACACCGTCAGCCAGCAGGACCGCAACCTGTTCCAGCGCCGCTACGCCTATGACGCCAACGGCAACCTCGCCGGCATCGATGACAGCCGTAAGGGCAATCGCAGCTACCACTACGACCCGCTCGATCGGCTGATCAACGTGCGCGGCAGCACTCCGGAAAACTTCGCTCACGACCCTGCCGGCAACCTGCTCGGCCAGGGCGATCAACCCGCTGCCAACCTGGCCAACGTCAAAGGCAACCGCCTGCTGATGCAAGGCGACCGCCATTACGACTACGACGCCTACGGCAACCTGACCCGCGAACGTCGTGGCACCGGGCAAAAACTCGTCACCGAATACCGCTACGACTGCCAGCACCGCCTGATCGGCGTCAGCCTGCCCGGCGGCAGTACTGCCAGCTACAAGTACGACGCTTTCGGTCGCCGTATCGCCAAGACCGTAGATGGCCACACCACCGAGTTCCTGTGGCAGGGCGAACGCCTGATCGCCGAAAGTGCCAATAACCGCTATCGCAGCTACATCTACGAACCGGGCACCTTCCGCCCCTTGGCCATGCTCGACGGCGAAGGCCCGCTCAAGGCCGAACCGTTCTACTACCAACTCGACCACCTCGGCACCCCGCAGGAACTCACCGACTACAGCGGCGAGATCATGTGGTCGGCGAAATACCGCGCATACGGCAACCTCGCCACGCTGGACATCGCCGAAATCGACAACCCGCTGCGCTTTCAGGGCCAGTATTTCGATGCGGAAACCGGCTTACATTACAACCGGCATCGCTACTACAATCCGGGCACCGGACGGTTTTTGACGCCGGACCCGATCAAGCTGGCGGGTGGGTTGAACAACTACCAGTACGTGCCTAACCCTACGGGGTGGGTGGATCCGTTGGGGTTGGATACCTGTCCAGGTGGGGATGGGTGTAAGCCAGACATTGGGGCTGAGAACTCGACAACGACAGCGGCTGTCGACGAAGGTGCCCCTCCGGTCCCGAGCTATGAGACGCCTTATAAACCGCTTAGTAATCCTCAGAAAAAGGTACTTCAAGGCAAGGTTGCAAACAGAACTGCAACTCAGGATGAAGTAGCGCATTTAGATTGGAACAGACGCTTCGGAAACAGACGACAACAAGGTGTAGATCGATTCTGGTCCGAAGAAAGGAAAAAGCTTAAAGCAGGCGAATCTGGTACAAGAGATTGGTCGCCTGAACAAGCAAATGACATCATGAGAAAAAAACGGCCAAAATTTGAAGGGAAAACAATGGAAGGGCATCATATGTACAACGCCCTCGACTACCCCCAACTGGCCAACCAGAAATCTAATATTTACCCAACAACTAGAGACGAACATTTGTATAGATGGCATGGTGGGAAATTTCAAAACGAGACGAAGGGCAAGCCTCTTAACCCACTCATCCCAGAGGATTTTTAAATCATGTCAAAGATTAGTATTGCTCCAGCAACCCCCACAGACGATCTAGAAATCGTAAAATTTCTACACCAAAGATTTAAAATGTCTTTGGCAGGATCGCAAAAAAAATTACGCATGGGCGAAAAAGGTTTTTTCTTCACATGCGAGCTCTATGGGAATGATCACGTACAACGCGAAAAAGACATACGGGATATCATCCGTTTTTTCAAACAAAGGAATATCCCTCTTTTATTTATAGAAATTGAAGACGAGCAAGATTGGGGCGATCTAACCCCCGACAACATTCATGACTTTGCTATATCAGAGGACGAGATGATAAACGCCTTGGACTCCTCTGCAGGACTATACGAATAGAAATATCAGAAAAAGAAAGGGGACTGATTTCTTCTAGACATCCAAGGAAATAAATCCGCCTCCTTTTCTAATTGGCATGAGATAAACCTCCAAAATTACGCCACGGACAAGCTGCTCAACCCATTAGTTCAAGACGAATTTTAATATGCCAAAAATATGCATTTCGTGCAGCATCCCCATCAAGGACATTGAAGCAACAAAATTCCTCCATGAAAAACTTGGCTGGGCGTTAGCTAGTGCTTCCAAAATGTTAGCCATGGGTGAAAAAGGCTTCTTTCACACATGCCAGCTCTACTTGAGCGACCATCTTGAGCACGATACGAACATAAGAGCAATCATAGACTTCTTCCACAACAAGAAAGTCCCATTAACAATTTTAGAAATCTCCGACAGCGAAGACTGGAGCACAGCCAACCTCAACAACCTGAGCAAAATAACAGACACTCAAATACTGAATGAACTAAACAGCTCAGAAGATGACGATTAAACCTGAAAACTCCCTCCCCAAAAAAATGGACGACTTTACATCACGGAGTGCCTGGGGAATAAATCAATCTCTTTTTATTGAGAAATAAAAATGCTGACCAACCAGCAGGCCCGCTTATCGCTCAAAGAATTAACCCATAAATACCTGAAAGGCAAAGACCCTGAGTACGACCGTTTGGTCGAAATTAAAAGAAAGGTAAAAGAAAGTGGACGGATTTATTTTCTAGATGCTCAATGAAAATAAATCCGTCCCCTTTTCGAAAATAAATCCGTCCCCTTTTCGAAAATTGGCGTAACCGCTAATGGAGGAACCGCTCCTCTATTCCCTGGTATGCAAAGAGCTAAAAAGGGATGGAAAAGCAATAATGCTCTATTAAAATTGGAAGGCAAAGGCAAAGGCAAAGGCCATGTCAACAAAGGAAAAGGAGTTGTAAATACAGGTTTAGATAACGGCAAGGCGTTAGACACTTTCAACAACATTGTAAAACTTGAAGAACTAAATTAAACATCGCTCACGAGGAGCACCATGAGAACAATTTACCTGCTTTCAAAAATGTTAGAAGAAGACCCGGAATACATGAAAAAAGTACAGAACCTAACACTAAACGAGTCAAAACCCTACTTGGGACTGAAGGGGACTTTTGGATTATTTGGATCAGAAGAGTGGTGGAAAAACATTGAAGCCAACATAATTCCACAACGCGAAATAAAAGGCACAATTATAAAAGTTTATCGCTCCGGACAAGACAATACTGAAAAATTCAACACAATCAACATCCTAACTGATGAAGAAAAAATCCACACCGAAGGAATGTATGCAAATAAAAAACCCGACAAAACCCTGTATAAGCAAGGAGCAAAAATCAACATAAAATACGCATATGAACCAATGAAGAACCAACCCACCTCAGAAATACAAAACAATGCAGAAATAGTTCTTGAAGTTTCTATTTTCGAATAACTTCCAAGCTAACCTAAAAAAGAAAAAATGAGACGAATTTATTTTCTAGGTACTTAGTGAAAATCAATCCGCTCCCTTTTTCCTGCTCCGCCCAAAAAACAGTCCTAGGCCACGTCTTAGGACATTTCCTGCACATTGTAGCGATCTGGATGAACTTGTAGCGAATGGACCACGCGGATAGTCTTCGTGAGTCGCTGCAAAATCAGCGACTGGTTTTGACAGACCGAATAGTATCAAGGCATGCAAGTGCCGCTATGCGAACAGTTGGCGCGTCTATAATGCCGGCTGTTCCGTATTATGGCGGCTGTGCGTGGGGCATCTTCGGGTGCGCCGGGTTCCTTGATCCTCGGTCTGTCAACCCACGTACAGTTGCCACCCAATCTGTTTTACAGCAGGTAGTATCGATTTCATTTGATAAAGGAGTTTCGCCATGAAAAACATCACCCCCAATCCCCCCGAAACACCCAGCCTCACCGCCACCGAGCCCCTCTACACCCCAAACCCGCCCCAACGTCCAAGCCCCATCTTCACCGTCACCCCCAACATCGACACTGAAACCCTGCTTATCCACGCCAGCGAAACCCTGGCCTCGCTCAACGCCATGACCACCGACCTGGCCTTTGAGCTTGAAGGGTCGCGGCGCAATGTGGCGCTGGGTATTCAGCAGATGATCGTGTTGGGCGAGTTGCTGGTGAACAGAGCACTGGAGAACCTCGACCTGCCCGATTCGGCGGGCAGCCGGCTCAATCCGTCCGCCGTCCATTGACGGGCCGCGTTGTTTTATCGAATGGAGTGTTCCCCATGTCTCGATACATGCCCATCACCGGCCTGGACTGCAACGTCCCTTCCCTGCTGATCGACACTGAAGCCCCGCTCGACGTACTGCACGAAACAGCGGCCTTCCGCATCCGCAGCGCCACCCAACTGCTGGAAACCTTCGCCCTGCGCGACGACATCCAGGGTGACGCCAGCGTCCTGCACGAGGTTGCGCAGGCGCTGGTCATTTCGCTGCGCGACGGCTGCGACATGCTGGACGTCATCGGACGACGCTTGCGGGCGCAGGTTTCGGTGTAATGACAATGGGCGACTTTGGGGTCGCCCATTTTTTTTGCTTAACACTAGGGGGGTTAGAGACGCTTGAATAGACCTCCTTTACGCCCCAATAAGACTCGCTGTACTGTCGCTTAACCTACTTAAAGATCACTTTGGCCAATCTTAATGAGCACTTTCTTTCCCCTTGATTGCTCTGAAAGCCTCGTATCCATTGGGCTGTTGGCCAAAAAGCGACGTCAAGAGCGCGGTATGAGGCAAAAAGACCTCGCTAAACAGGTAGGCGTGGCGACGGGTACTCTTGGCAAAATTGAGGCTGGCGAAGCGATCGTTGAGCTGCGCACATTCATGTTGGTGCTCTGGCACCTGGGACTTCTCTCGGAAGTCTTCAATGACGCCCTGTTAAACAACTTTCCTGAAAAACCATCAAAGCAACGAGTACGTGTGAAGCGCGTGACCGAAGCTTCCTTCTGATGAATACGTATGGCGTAGCCCACCTACCAATCAACTTGATATCTCCGCCGCCAACCTCCAACTACTAAAACTCTGCCTAGCCTCTACGGAGCTCTCCGATGTCCGATCCACTGCTCATCCCCTGCCCTCACTGCAACGGCCTCAACCGCATCCCCGCCGAGCGCCTGGGCGATCATCCCAAGTGCGGGCGCTGCAAGGCCGAAGTCCTGCTGAACAAGCCCTTCGAACTGACGCAAGGTGATTACGCCAGTCAGATCAAGGGCGATCTGCCGTTGCTAGTGGATGTGTGGGCGGACTGGTGTGGGCCGTGCAAGTCGTTTGCGCCGGTGTTCGAGCAGGCGGCGGGGCAGTTGGCGGGCAAGTGTCGGTTGGCCAAGCTGGACAGTGAGGCGAATCAGCAATTGTCCGCGCAGTTGGGAATTCGCTCGATTCCGAGTTTGATTCTGTTCAGGAACGGCCGGGAAGTGGCGCGTCAGAGCGGGGCGTTTCCGTTGCCGCAGTTGATGAGCTGGTTGCGCAGTCAGGGCGTCTGAGGGTAGCGGCGCCTTAAGCGCGGAACGGTCTGTAGGAGCTGCCGAAGGCTGCGATCTTTTGATCTTGATTTTCGGCATTCCCGACACCGCCAAAAGATCGCAGCCTTCGGCAACTCCTACGCTTGGCTTCAGCCCGGGCCGTCAGGCATTTTCCAGCAGGTTGTGCAGTTCGACGAATTGCTGGGTCAGTTTGTGTCGGGGGTCGAGGTGGATCAGCGGCATGTTGGCCTGGTGGGATTCGCGCATGCGCACCGAGCTGCCCAGGTACACCGGCAGCACTGGCAGGCCTTCGGCGATCAGTTCGTCGAGCATCTGCTGTGGCAGGCTCGCGCGGGCCTGGAACTGGTTGACCACGATGCCTTCGACTTGCAGGTCTTCGTTGTGGTCCTCCTTCAACTCTTCGATTTCCGCCAGCAGGCCGTACAGCGCCTGACGGGAGAAGCTGTCGCAGTCGAAGGGAATCAGTACGCGATCGGCGGCGATCAAGGCCGACACCGCATAGAAGTTCAACGCTGGCGGGGTGTCGAGGTAGATCCGGTCGTAGTCTTCGGCCAATTCATCGAGCAGTTTGCGCAGTTTGTTGATCTTGTGTTTGGCCTCAAGCTTGGGCTGCAGGTCGGCCAGCTCGGCCGTGGCGGTGACCACGTGCAGGTTGTCGAACGGGGTTTCGTAGATATCGACCTGGTTTTTCTTCGAGAACGGTCCGGCCGACAGGGTCTGCTTGAAGAAGTCGGCAATGCCCATCGGGATGTCCTCGCCCGTCAGACCTGTCAGGTACTGAGTGGAGTTGGCCTGGGCATCGAGATCCACCAGCAGCGTGCGATAGCCCTCGCTGGCGCTGACCGCCGCCAGATTGCAAGCAATACTGGATTTGCCCACGCCACCTTTCTGATTGAACACCACGCGCCGCATGTCAAAACCTCCGTGTATCAAAGAATGACCGAGTGTAGTAGCCGACACCGCTGCTTCGCTACCTCGGTGGCAATCGGACTACGCAGTCAGCTGCAATCTCGGCAAAAAACCGACCTGCTTCGCTCTTTGATCGCTGAATCATCTGGCAGACATATCTGTAAAAAACTGAATAATGGCAAAACGACAGCTTTTTTAGCCGATGAACGACATGGCACGCCGAACAAAATGTAGCCAGTATTTGCTACAAGCCAGCTGCACCGCGATAATGCGCGCCACTCGGCGGTAGCGCCATGTCGGGTCAGTCGCTGGTCAACCGACTCACCGCGTCAAGGAAGCCCGCAGGGGCGGGATGAATTTTCAGTGATCACATTCAATATCGCCCAATGGCGCGCCTGGGCCCCTGGGCTCGAAAGCGTGGACGATTGGCAAGCCTGGAGCCGACAACCGGTCGAGCTCCAGCAGAGCGATGCCGCCCCCGACGTGTCGTTTCTGCCGGCCATGCAGCGCCGCCGGCTCAGCCGTCTGGCGCGGATGGCCTTCAGTGTCGGCTGGCCATTGGCCGAGGGTCGCGAACAGCTACCGTTGGTCTTTATTTCTCGTCACGGCGAAACCCCGCGCACCTTCGAAATTCTCAACGATCTGGCTGCCGATCAGCCGCTGTCACCGACCCAGTTCAGCCTGTCGGTGCACAACGCGGTGATTGGCCTGTGGTCGATCATGCGTGGCGAAACCAGCGAAATGACCGCCCTCGCCGCGGCCGGCGACGGGCTTGAACACGGCATGCTGGAGGCGGCGGCGCTGCTTGAAGAGGGTGCGCCTGCGGTTCTCCTGGTGATCACCGAAGAGCAACCGCCACACGCCTACTCGGCCTGGATCGACGATGTACCCTTCCCTTACGCGGTCGGCCTGCTGATCACGCCCGGAAATCAGTGGCAGCTGTCCCTGAACAGCGCCCCGGATGCGTTGTCCAACGCCCACTGGCCCCATGCGCTGAACCTGTTGCGTACGCTGCTCGGCCAGCAGACCACCTGCCAACATGCCTGGAAAAATCGTGTATGGACCTGGCAACGCAACCCGTAACCGATAAAAACCGCGACGCCTACTACTGGCGCCTGCTGGCCACCGCCGTGAGCTTCACCCTGTTCGGGTTGGGTGGGCTGTGCCTGCGATTGGTGGTTTTACCGCTATTGAGTTGCCTGCCGGGCGATGCCCAGTCCCATCGGCAACGGACGCGGTATATCGTCAGCCGGATATTCTGGTTTTTTGTCCGCTTCATGGCCCGCTCGGGCGTGCTGACCTACGACATCCAGGGCGCAGACAAACTCGGTCGCCCGGGGCAAATGATCATCGCCAATCATCCGTCGTTGATCGATGTGGTGTTCCTGATCGGTCTGGTGCCCCACACCAACTGCGTGGTCAAGAAAAGCCTCTGGGAAAACCCCTTCACTCGCGGTGCGCTGCGCCGCACCGGGTACATCAGCAACGACGGCAGCATGGACATGCTCGACGCCGCGTCCAACGCGCTGAAAAGCGACCAGACCCTGATCATCTTTCCCGAAGGCACCCGCACTCAACCCGGCCAGCCGCCGGCCTTTCATCGGGGCGCCGCGGCAATCGCCCTGCGCGGTGCGAGAATTGTCACGCCAGTGGTCATCAAGGTCAGCCCGACCACCCTGACCAAGGCCGAGCCTTGGTATCGAATCCCCAAACGCCGCGTGCACTTCAGTTTCCGCGTCGGGGCCGATATAGACCCACAGGCCTTCGCAACGCTAGGCCCCGCACCTCAGGCCTCGCGCAAGCTCAACGATTATTTTCACTCTTACTTTATTAAGGAGCTCGCCGAAGATGAGCGATCTGCACCGTGAAATAAAATTGCTGATCATCGACGCCCTGGGCCTCGAAGATATCAGCGTGGACGACATCGGCGATAACCAGACGCTATTCAGCGAAGGCCTGGGCCTGGACTCGGTCGACGCACTGGAGCTCGGCCTGGCGATTCAGAAAAAGTACGGCATCAAGATCGACGCCGAAGCCAATGACACCCGTGGTCACTTCACCAACGTGGCGAGCCTTGCGGCGTTCGTCACTGCAAATGCAAAACTGCCAGCTTGAGACCGGACCATGCAAACCCGTGACGACATCTTCAACACCCTGCGCGATGCCTTGGTCGAACTCTTTGAACTGGAACCCGAACGCGTGAACCTGGACGCCAACCTGTATCAGGACCTGGAAATCGACAGCATCGATGCGGTCGATCTGATCGATCACATCAAACGCCAGACCGGCAAGAAAATCGCCGCCGAAGAGTTCAAATCGGTGCGCACCGTCAACGACGTGGTCGAGGCGGTCTACCGTCTGGTTCAACAGGCCGCATGAGCCGACTGATCGGCCTCGGCCTGCTGCTGGCGGGCCTGCTGTACCCCTTTGCGGTGTATTTCGGCATGGAACATTTCGCCCCATGGCAGTTCGGTCTGCTGCTGGGCGGCTTGTGGCTGGCTCGCGCACTGCTGGGCGAGCGGCGCCCGGGCAGCGTCTGGATGGCAGTGGTTGCCATCGTTTTCTGCGTGCTGCTGGCGCTGTTCGATAGCCCGCTGTTGCTGCGCTGGTACCCGGTGTTGATGAGCGGTTTCATGCTGGCGCTGTTTGGCCTGAGCCTGAAATACGGGCCACCGGTGGTCGAGCGGCTGGCACGTTTGCGTGAACCGCAGCTGCCGGACAAGGCAATTGTTTATACCCGCCAGGTGACGATCGCCTGGAGTGTGTTTTTTCTCTGTAACGGTTTGCTCGCCGCCGCCCTGACGCTCTGGGCGCCGTTGAGTTGGTGGATGTTGTACACCGGCCTGATCTCCTACGGGTTGATGGGTTTGCTGTTTGCCATTGAATGGCTCATACGACAACGGGTACGAGGCCACCCATGAATTGGATAAAACTTGAGCAGCTGTTGCTCAAGGCAGAACCTGCGCGATCCGTCACGGCGGATCCTGCGCTCAATCACGCCGAGCTGTGTGAGCAGGCCCTGCGCCTCGCCGCCGGCCTGCAAGCACACGGCGTCACGCGCATCGCCGTGCACCTGGAAGACGCCGCTGAACTGGCGATCGCCCTGCTCGGTGCCTGGCGCGCCGGGGTCAGCGTGCTGCTGCCCGCTGACCTGCAACCCCAGACCCGCCTGCGCTGGTCGACAGCCGTCGATCTGTGGCTGACCGATCTGGCGGACGACGCACACCTGGCCGACTTCCGACAGGCACCGCTGGCCGGCGCCGAACTGGATCTCGATCACTGCCACCTGAGCCTGTGCACTTCCGGCTCCAGCGGCGAACCCAAACGCATCGAGAAAACCCTGCGGCAACTGGCCAATGAAGTTCAGGCGCTGGAGCACTTGTGGGGCGCGGACCTGGGCAACGCCGGCATCATCGGCAGCGTCGGCACCCAGCACATCTACGGGTTGCTGTTCCGGGTGCTGTGGCCACTGTGCGCAGGTCGTCCATTCGTGCGCCGGCAACTGGCGTTCCCGGAAGACCTGCAACGCACCAGCCACGAACACCCGACCTTCGCCTGGGTCTCCAGCCCGGCGCTGCTCAAGCGCATGGGCGATAACCTCGACTGGCCGACCTTGAGCAGGGTCCGCCGGGTGTTTTCCTCCGGCGGCGCCTTGCCGGCCGAGGCCGCGCAACGCTTGTACGAACGCCTGCAGCAATGGCCGACGGAAATTCTCGGCAGCTCGGAAACCGGGGGCATTGCCTGGCGTCAGGGGCACGATCTCTGGCAGCCCTTTGCCGATGTAGCGCTGAGCCAGGACAGCGACGGTGCCCTGCTCATCGCCTCGCCGTACTTGCCGGCCGGCCACATCGAACACACCGCCGATGCCGTGCGCATTGCCGCCGACGGCCGTTTCAAGCTGTTGGGACGGCTGGACCGGATCGTCAAACTGGAAGAAAAGCGCATCTCGCTGCCCATGCTGGAACAGGCGCTGATAGCCCACGACTGGGTCACCGAAGCGCGCCTGGGCGTGGTTCAGGAAAACCGTGCGTCGCTCGGGGCCTTGCTGGTGCTGAGCGAACAAGGCCTGCATGCACTACGCAATCAGGGGCGGCGCACGCTGACCCAGGAACTGCGTCAGCACCTGAGCCAACATTGCGAAACCCTGGCCCTGCCACGCCGCTGGCGATTGCTGCGGCAATTGCCGCTGAACGCCCAAGGCAAACTGCCGCAAGCCGAGGTAGAGGCCTTGCTGCTGGCACCCCGGCCAAAGGCGCCGCAGGTGTTGGAACAGGTCGAACTCGACAGCGAATGGAACCTGCAACTGGTGGTGCCACCGGACCTCGCCTACTTCAGCGGCCACTTCCCGCAAACGCCGGTATTGCCGGGCGTGGTGCAAGTCGAGTGGGCACTGAACCTGGGCCGGCAGTTGATGGATCTGCCGGCAAAGTTCGCCGGCATGGAAGTGCTGAAGTTCCAGCAACTGGTCCGCCCGGGCGATGAAGTCCAGTTGCACCTGCGCTTCGATCCGCTGCGCGGCAAGTTGTATTTCACCTATCGTAATGAGACAGCCACCTGCGCCAGCGGGCGGATTCTGCTGGAGGCTGCGCATGCATAACCCCTGCGCCGTGATCCCGGTCTACAACCACGAAACCGCCATCACCAATGTGGTCGATGCGCTGCTCGCAAGCGGCCTGCCGTGCATTCTGGTAGATGACGCCAGCAGCCCGGCCTGTGCGGCGGTGCTTGAGCAACTCGCCCGGCGCGACCAGGTCTTCCTGATCCGGCTCGCCATCAACCAGGGCAAGGGCGGTGCCGTCATGACCGGGTTTCGCGAAGCCTCGCGCCTGGGGTTCAGCCACGCCTTGCAGGTGGACGCCGATGGCCAGCATGACCTGAGTGACATCAAGACCTTTATCGAGCAATCGCGTGCTCATCGCGACGCGTTGATCTGCGGCTACCCGCTCTACGACGACAGTGTGCCGAAGGGCCGTTTGTACGCCCGCTATCTGACTCACGTCATGGTCTGGATCAACACCCTGTCGTTGCAGATTCGCGACTCCATGTGCGGTTTTCGCCTCTATCCATTGCCCCCGACCCTGGCGCTGATCGACTCGGCGAAAATCGGCAAACGCATGGACTTCGACTCGGACATCATCGTGCGCCTGGCCTGGCGCAACCAGCCGATGCACTGGGTGCAAACCAGGGTTCACTACCCCCTGGATGGCGTCTCGCACTTTCGCCTGTTCCACGACAACGTGCTGATTGCGAGCATGCACACCCGCTTGTTCTTCGGCATGCTGCTACGGGCACCGGTCATCCTCTGGCGACGGTGGCGAACATGAGCATTAACGCCGAGAAAGAACACTGGGCCGATCACAAGGAACGCGGCAGTTTCTGGTTGATGAAATTCACCGCACTCTGCGCGAAAGTGCTGGGGCGTCGGCTGTTGAGCCCGCTGCTGTACGGCATTGTCTTGTACTTTTTCCTGTTCGGTCGCAGCGCCCGCCAAAGCGCCTGGCAGTATCAGCAACGCCTCGCCGACTGGAGCGGCCGCAACGAACTGCGCCCGACCCATTGGCGGGTGTTCGGTCAGTTCATGGCCTTCGCCGATTCCATGCTCGACAAGCTCGACGTGTGGAACGGCAAACTGAGCATCGACCAGATCGAAATCATCGACCCGGCGCTGTTGCGCAATCAGTTGCGCGGCGAGCGCGGGCAGATGCTGGTGGGTGCGCACCTGGGCAACCTCGAAGTCTGTCGCGCCCTCGCCGAACTCGGTGAACGGGTCACCATGAACGTGCTGGTGCACACCAAGCACGCCGAGCGTTTCAATCGTCTGCTGGGCGAAGCCGGGGCGACCAATCTGCGGCTAATCCAGGTCAGCGAACTGGACCCGGTGATCATGCTGCAACTGAGCCAGCGCCTGGAGCGTGGCGAGTGGCTGGCGATTGCCGGCGACCGCGTGCCGCTGCACGGTGGGCGCAGCGTGACGGTGGATTTCCTCGGTCACCCGGCCGCGTTTCCCCAAGGCCCGTGGCTGCTGGCCGGCCTGTTGAAGTGCCCGGTCAATTTTCTGATGTGCCTGAAAAAACCAGCGGGCGACTATCGGCTGATCATCGAGCCCTTCGCCGACGCGGTGGTATGGAAGCGCAGCGACCGCGAGCAAGTGATTCACCACTGGGCCACGCGCTACGCCGAACGTCTCAGCCAGTGCTGCCTCGAGGCGCCCCAACAATGGTTCAACTTTTACCCATTCTGGAAGACCGATGACGACGCATCTGCTTGAGCCGGTAACCTTCGGCGAACTCCCTTTGCGCATCGAAGACGTGCTGGCCCTGGCCAACCGTCAGGCGCCCGTGCACCTGCAAAGCGACAGTGAATACCGCGAGCGCATCGCCAAGGGCGCACGGTTTCTCGATTCGTTGCTCGACAAGGAAGGCGTGATCTACGGCGTGACCACCGGCTACGGCGACTCCTGCGTGGTCGCGGTGCCGCTGCATCACGTCGAAGCGCTGCCGCGTCATCTGTACACCTTCCACGGTTGCGGCCTGGGCAAACTGCTCGACGCCCAGGCCACCCGCGCGGTGCTTGCGGCACGTTTGCAGTCGCTGTGCCACGGCGTGTCCGGGGTGCGTGTTGAATTGCTGGAGCGCCTGCACGCGTTCCTCGAACACGACATTCTGCCGTTGATCCCGGAAGAGGGCTCGGTGGGCGCCAGCGGTGACCTGACGCCACTGTCTTATGTGGCCGCGACCTTGTCCGGCGAGCGCGAGGTGCTGTTCAAGGGCGAGCGCCGGCAGGCTGCCGACGTCCACCGCGAACTCGGTTGGGAGCCACTGGTGTTGCGGCCCAAGGAAGCGCTGGCGCTGATGAACGGCACGGCGGTGATGACCGGCCTCGCCTGCCTGGCCTTCGCCCGCGCCGACTACCTGCTGCAACTGGCCACCCGCATCACCGCACTGAACGTGGTCGCCCTGCAAGGCAACCCGGAGCACTTCGACGAGCGCCTGTTCGCCACCAAGCCGCACCCGGGCCAGATGCAGGTGGCCGCGTGGTTGCGCAAGGATCTGGCGATCGACGCCCCGACCGCGCCGCTGCATCGTCTGCAAGACCGCTATTCGCTGCGTTGCGCGCCGCATGTGCTCGGCGTGTTGGCCGACAGCCTGAACTGGCTGCGTTCGTTCATCGAGATCGAACTCAACAGCGCCAACGACAACCCGATCATCGACGCCGAAGCCGAACGCGTGCTGCACGGTGGGCACTTCTACGGCGGGCACATCGCCTTCGCCATGGACAGCCTGAAAAACCTTGTGGCCAACGTTGCCGACCTGCTCGACCGTCAGCTCGCGCTGCTGGTGGACGAACGCTACAACCACGGTTTGCCGAGCAATCTGTCAGGCGCCAGCGCCGAACGCGCGATGCTCAACCACGGCTTTAAAGCGGTGCAGATCGGCACCAGCGCCTGGACCGCCGAAGCGTTGAAAAACACCATGCCGGCCAGCGTGTTCTCACGTTCCACCGAATGCCACAACCAGGACAAAGTGAGCATGGGCACGATCTCCGCCCGCGATGCGATCCGCGTGCTGGAACTGACCGAACAGGTTGCCGCCGCGACCCTGTTGGCGGCCAATCAAGGGGTCTGGTTGCGCAGCCAGGCAGAAGACGCCCGGCCATTGCCACCGGCGCTGGCGGCGATGCACGCAGAACTCGCCAAGGATTTCCCACCGGTCATTGAAGACCGCGCCCTGGAAGGTGAATTGCGCCTGTGCCTGCAACGCATCGCAGAACAACACTGGAGGCTGCATGCGTAGCAAGGGAGTGCTTCACGCCGATACGCAAATCCTCGTGCCGTTCTTCGACGTCGATTCGATGAACGTGGTCTGGCACGGCCATTACGTGAAGTACCTGGAAGTCGCCCGCTGCGCCCTGCTCGACCAGCTCGGCCACAACTACACCGCCATGCAGGAATCCGGCTATGCGTGGCCGGTGATCGACCTGCAACTGCGTTATGTGCGCGGCGCGGTGTTCGGTCAGACGCTCAACGTCCGCGCCAGTCTGGTGGAATGGGAAAACCGCCTGAAGATCAGCTACCTGATCAGCGACCTCGCCACCGGTGAACGCCTGACCCGCGCAAGCTCCGTGCAGGTCGCCGTACACGTCGCCAGCCGCGAGATGCAACTGGCGTCGCCGAAGGTGTTTGTCGATGCGGTCGAGAGGATGTTGCCATGACGTTGTTCAAACCTTTCGGCCTGCTGCTGTTGCTGGTTTTTTCATCGCTGGCAAACGCCTTCGACCTGCAACAGCTGAGCGACCAACTAGCCAAACCCAGCGTGATTCACGGCAGTTTCATTCAGGAAAAACACCTGCGTGCCCTGCCGCAACCGCTGACCAGCAAGGGCATGTTCGTGCTGGCCAGGGATCACGGTTTGCTGTGGTTGCTCAAGACACCGCTGCAACAGGATTACCGCATCAGCACCAAGGGCATCGCGCGGCGTGACAACAACGGCTGGCAAATGCTGCCGGGCAAAAGTGCCGGTGCCGAGCAGAACCGCATCTTCCTCGCGGTACTGCAAGGCGACAGCAGCGGGTTGCAGCGGGATTTCGAGTTGTCGCTGAGCGGCGAAGCACAAAACTGGAAGCTCACGCTGACCCCACGCTCGATGTTGCTCAAGCAAGTGTTCAATCAGATCAACATCGACGGCGGCGAACTGGTGCAGCGCATCGAGTTGCTGGAAACCCAGGGTGACAGCACCGTTTTGCGCATGCAGGACACCATCAGCACCAACCCATTGAGCGACGCGGAGCAACATGATTTTGCCGAGTGAACGGAGGCTCCCACGGCTGTTTTTGACCCTGCTGCTGGCAGTGCTCGCACTCGCCGGCTGGCAATGGCACGACGGCGCACCGCTGTCGGCCAACCTGATGGACCTGGTGCCGGGCACCGCGCCGGATGCGCTGGAGCTCAAGGCCGAACAGCGCATGCAAGAACCGCTGAACCGCGAAATGCTGGTGCTGGTCGGCCACGCCGATCGCCAGCAAGCCATCGCCATGACGCAGAAACTCGGCGAACAGTGGCTGGCCAGCGGCTTATTTGAAAAGGTCCAATGGAACCTGCAAGCCGACTTGCCTGCGCTGCGCACGCAGCTGCTGCAAGGTCGACTGGCGATGCTCTCGGCGGCGGATCGGCAACAGCTGATCGAGCAACCGCAAGCCTTCATCCAGCAGCGCGTACAAGCGCTGTTCGACCCCTTTACCGGTTTCAGCCTGGTGCCGAGCCAGGATGACTGGCTGGGCCTGACCGGACGCATCCAAAACAGCCAGCCGCAGCACGGCTCCGTGCAACTGGACATTGGCAGCGGCGCATTGGTCGCCGACGCCGACGGCAAAAGCTGGGTATTGCTGCGAGCCCGCACCAGCGGCAACGCCTTCGACATGCAGCTGCCGGTGAAAGTCGCCGAGCTGCTCAAGCACAGCCGCGACGAAGCGGCCCAGGCCAACGTACAACTGCTGGCGGCCAGCGGGCTGCTGTACGCCGCCAACGGTCAACAGCAGACAACCCGCGAGATCACCTGGGTCGGCGGCGGTGCGACCGCTGGCATCCTGTTGCTGCTGTTGTTGGCGTTCCGCAGGCTGCGGGTGTTGCTGGCCTTCGTTCCGGTGTTGGTCGGCATGCTGTTTGGCTCGGTGGCCTGCGTCGCACTGTTTGGCCATATGCACGTGATGACGCTGGTGCTGGGATCGAGCCTGATCGGCGTCGCCGTCGACTACCCGTTGCATTACCTGTCCAAGAGCTGGAGCCTGAAGCCCTGGCACAGCTGGCCTGCGCTGCGCCTGACCTTGCCGGGATTGACCCTGAGCCTGGCCACCAGTTGCATCGGTTATCTGGCGCTGGCCTGGACGCCGTTCCCGGCGCTGACCCAGATTGCCGTGTTTTCCGCCGCCGGTTTGCTCGGCGCGTACCTGTCGGCGGTATGCCTGTTGCCCGCGCTGCTCAAGGGCACGGACCTGCGCCCAGCACAGTGGCCGCTGCGGGTTGCCGAGTGTTTGGTGAGCGTGCGTGCAGCGCTGCTCAAGCGCGTGCGCAGTTCGGTCCTGCTGGTGTTGGTCCTGGCCTTTTGTGCCGGTGGTCTGTGGCACCTGACCACGAAAAACGACATCCGTCAGTGGGTCAGCGCGCCGCCGCAATTGATGGAGCAAGCGCAGACCATTGCGCGGATCACCGGT